>JAKFDL010000045.1:0-4437 GCA_036676175.1 Methylotenera sp.
GAAAAAAGTAGTGACCCTCAATGCCGAATTTCATACCACTACAGGTTCCTATTTTGTCCGCCGAGGCGATTATGTAACCGATGCCGATGGCGATCAGCCCGGCTGCCTGGCCAGATTAAAACAAGAAATTATAGGCATGGGATTTGAGCCCATGGCCTATGTCAATATTAAGGGCTTTATTAACCTTAATCCTGAACGAAAAGAAATGGAATACTGGTCTGAGCAACAAGGCATCAGATTAGAACAGGTTGTATCTTTTACAGACGGTACAAAACTACAAATAGAGCAGACCTTAGTCGCCAATGGCTTAGGGGCGACTATTGCGCCAGGTGGGATGACAGGCGCGCGAGTAGAAAATCTAAATGACATGGATTATTTAGTGCGGATTGCTGAACAGGCCGGACAAGCAGTCAGTGATTTTACTTTATGCAAAGGCGCACCACCTGGGGTGTTGATTGTTGCAAAAAACAAAGAGGCCGACCGGTTAGGAAAATATATCGTCGGGCCGCTCAAAACCACAGAAGGTCTTGCTTACATGATGCTAAGGCCTTACCACTTATGCCACCTAGAAGCATTAAATACTGTGCGCAGGGTAATCGCTGGTGAAGACATGCTAATTAACAATTCAACCAATCCCCAATTTACCATTACTGCGGTAGCTAAAGGCAAAATAGCACGCGGCAGCGTGATTGAAAAAGGTGCAGGCGGATTCGACGTACGTGGCGTCGCAGCCAAGATAAGCACCAACAAACAGGCAGTGCCTATCTGCTTGTTACAAAATACTCGAGTAATCAGGGATATTGAACCTGGTCAAATCGTAAGTTTTGATGATGTTGAGATGTCGGAATCGAATGCGCTCAATTTCTATTCTCAAATAATAAACAACTAGATATCATTGCAGCGAATCCCTCAGATCTACTGAAATACGCATATTGCGTATTAGGTAAAACATAACCACTCTACAGCGAGCAAACTGCACTCTGGTTGCCCGCAAAATTAATATGCTGAATCAATTGCAATGCAAGATTTTCAACCTTTTTTAGCGCCAGCAAAAATCAATTTATTTTTGCACATTACAGGTCGTCGTAATGACGGTTACCATACCCTGCAGAGTGTATTTCAGTTATTGGATTTTTACGATACGCTACATATTAAAGCAACTAAGATAAGTGAGATTAAGCGCATCAATGACATAAGCGGTGTGCCACAAAGTCAATGTTTATGTAGCCTAGCAGCCAATGCTTTGCAGCAATATACCGGTTGTAAACTAGGCGTGGAATATGCACTTGATAAGCACATCCCCATGGGTGGCGGTTTGGGCGGCGGCAGTTCGGATGCTGCCACCATGCTATTGGCATTGAACCAATTATGGCAGCTTAATTTAAGCCGCAGCGAGCTGATGCAAATTGGCCTGAAGTTAGGTGCCGATGTGCCAGTATTTATATTTGGCCAAAATGCATGGGCAGAAGGTGTAGGCGAGCAACTGACTGCAATTGACTTGCCACACCAATATCACAATCAGTATTACGTGGTGCTGACACCGCAAGTTCATGTATCGACCGCACAAGTTTTTGCCAATTCTGCATTGACAAGAGACACGAAACCATTGAAAATAGCGGACTTTTCGAGAGGCCTGAATTTAGGCGCAGATTCTAGTTTATTCAAGAATGATCTCGAGGCAGTAGTTTGTAAGGAATATCAAGCAGTAGCAAGCACCTTGGATTGGCTTAAGTCTTATGGCGAAGCCAGAATGAGCGGCTCGGGTGCATCGGTATTTGTTGCAGTTGATTCAAAACAAGAAGCAGATGAAATCTTAGCCAGTAAGCCGGAAAATACAACAGGCTTTGTGGCAAAAGGTTTATTAAAACATCCCCATTTTGAATTAGCGCACTAGTGTCTAGTTAAGAGAGTTTAGTAAGAAGGTTTATTGGGGAGTCGCCAAGTTGGTTAAGGCACTGGGTTTTGATCCCAGCATCCGAAGGTTCGAGTCCTTCCTCCTCAGCCAAGTTTTGTAATACAGATAATTGATCTGTTTAATGTAAAGCGTGTAGATGCGGGCATGTTAACTCTTATGATTTACAAGCCTTTCAGATTTACACGCTTTAATTTTTTAAATTTTACCGCTCCATTTTTAACACGTTAAAGGTTCATTTTGAGCAACGGCAATATGATGGTGTTTACAGGCAGTGCCAACCCAGCGCTTGCAAACCAAGTGGCTGAGCATTTGGGTATTGCGCTTGGCCGTGCAGATGTTGGCCGCTTTAGCGATGGCGAAGTGATGCTGGAGTTGCTTGAGAACGTACGCGGCAAAGATGTGTTCGTGCTGCAATCGACTAGCCACCCCACCAATGACACGCTCATGGAAGTGATGGTGATGGTAGATGCGTTACGCCGTTCATCTGCAGGTCGCATTACTGCTGCTATTCCGTATTTAGGTTACTCACGTCAAGATCGTCGGCCACGCTCTGCCCGCGTCGCGATTACTGCAAAAGTAGTGGCGAACATGTTGACCAGTGTTGGCGTTAATCGCCTGTTAACTATGGATTTACACTCAGACCAGATTCAAGGTTTTTTTGATATCCCGGTAGATAATATTTATGCGACGCCTATTTTGTTGGCTGATTTACGCAAGAAAAAATATGTAGATTTAGTGGTGGTTTCACCTGATGTCGGCGGCGTTGTACGTGCCCGCGCGGCTGCCAAAGAACTCAGTGCAGATTTAGCGATTATTGACAAACGTCGCCCAAAACCAAACGTGGCGAAAGTGATGAATATTATTGGCGAAGTGGCTGGCCGCACCTGTGTCATTGTGGATGACATGGTAGATACGGCGAATACCTTGTGCGAAGCAGCGGCTGCGTTAAAAGAGCAAGGCGCTTTAAAAGTATTGGCTTATGCCACGCACCCTATATTGTCAGGTAATGCAGCTCAGCGCATCGCCAACTCTGCATTAGATGAATTAGTAGTCACGAATACGATCCCGCTGAGTATGGCATCGAGTGAGTGTAAAAAGATTCGTCAACTAAGTGCCGCCCCATTATTAGCGGAAACGATTAAACGTATTAGCCAAGAGGAATCTGTTTCTTCTTTATTTTTAGATTAAGTTTCAACCCTGTTTTCTGGTCGCGGAAAACAGATTTTAGTGCAGTACCAGCTTAAAAATAACTAAGCTGTTTTAGGAGCAACAAAATGAGTATTTCAATTAATGCAGTTAAACGTGACGTTAAAGGTACGGGTGCGAGCCGCCGTGCACGTCGCGCAGGCAATGTGCCTGGTGTGGTATATGGTGGTGGTCAAGCCGCTGTTAACTTATCGTTAAATCATAAAGAATTGTTTTTACAATTCCGTCACGAAGCGTTTCACGCTTCGATTTTAGATTTAATTTTAGACGGCAAAAAAGAAAGCGTGCTATTGCGCGATTTTCAAATGCACCCAGTACGTAATACCATTCAACACATTGATTTTCAACGTGTTTCTGCAAACGAAAAAATCCACGTTAAAGTGCCATTCCACTTCCTGAATGAAGATGTAGCCCCTGGCGTTAAACTAGGTGGCGGCATTGTGGCGCACATCCTTACTGAAGCTGAAGTAAGCTGCTTGCCGAAAGATTTGCCAGAGTTTATCGAGGTAGATGTGGCCGCTTTAGAGCTCGGCGATTCTGTACACTTATCGCAAGTTAACTTGCCTAAAGGTGTGGAATTTGTAGCACTTGCCCACGGTAACGACGCAGCAGTTGCGGCAATTGCCAAAACACGCGGCGGCGTTTCTGAAGATGAAGCAGCAGATGCTGCTGTTGCAGCGGATGCAGCAGCCGAATCTGCAGCAGAAACTGCAGCGGATAAAGAGGCCGAATAATTTTTGGCTAATTAAAAAACGCGCGCTTTTCATTAAGTGCGCGTTTTTTATTTTAAACTATCGACATGAGCATAAAACTAATCGTTGGCCTTGGTAACCCTGGCGATAAATACGCAGCAACGCGTCATAACGCAGGCTTTTGGTTTGTGGATGCTGTAGCTGCGCAAAACAATAGCAAGCTAGTGTTAGATGCAAAAATGTTTGGGGATGTAGGAAAGCTGAACCAAGATACATGGCTACTAAAACCTAACACTTTTATGAACGCCAGCGGAAGAGCCATTGCGGCAATTGCCAATTATTACAAAATTTTACCTGCAGAGATTTTAGTGGTGCATGACGAATTAGACTTGCCCGCCGGTAGCGCAAAATTAAAATTTGGTGGCGGTCACGGCGGCCACAATGGTTTAAAAGATACACACGCTGCGCTGGGCACGGCAGATTATTGGCGCTTGCGCTTGGGTATCGATCACCCCGGCGATAAGAATGAAGTGGTTAACTACGTACTAAAAGCACCGACAAAAGATGAATTTGATGCCCTGCAGACCAGTATCCATGCGGCCTGTGGCGTAGTGCCATTTTTAC
>JAKFDL010000046.1:0-8767 GCA_036676175.1 Methylotenera sp.
CACCCACTTGCGGCATCGCATCTAAACGCTGCGCTGCCAGTTTAATCGCCTCATATTCCATCAAACGACGCACCAACTCAGCACGTGGGTCATCTTCCTCTGCAATTTCCGCAGGTTTTGGCAGCAACATGCGCGATTTAATCTCAATCAGCATCGCCGATATCAGCAAATAATCAGCGGCTAATTCGAGTTTAATCACCTTCATTTTCTCTACATACACCATGTATTGCTTGGTCAGCTCCGCCATGGGTATATCGAGAATATCCAGATTGTGTTTGCGAATTAAGTACAACAGTAAATCGAGCGGGCCTTCAAACGCTTCCAGGTATACTTCTAAAGCGTCGGGCGGAATATATAAATCCTGTGGCAACTCATTGAGAAGCTCACCTTTAATTTTGGCTGTTTTTTCGCCCACTATTTTTTCACTTATAAGTGAAGCTGTCATGGTTAGTGATTCACTGTAGTAGAAAATACATTAATAACGACGACACCAGAGACAATTAATGTTAACCCCACTATCGCCGGCAAATCCAATACTTGTTTATAAACAACTAAACCAATGATCGCAACCAATACAATACCGAGACCTGCCCAAATCGCATACATAATTCCCACAGGCAACACACGCAAACTTAGTGTCATAAAATAAAAAGCAATCGTGTAACCAGCAACGACGACTAGAGATGGTAACAACTTTGTGAACTCTCCAGTCATTTTGAGCGCAGATGTAGCGACCACTTCTGCAACGATTGCTATTGCTAATGCTAGCCAATGGTTCATAAAAATGTTGCTCTCGAAGATAGCATCACTGCTCGATATCAGCTGTAATTCAAACCCATGGCATCACGTACATCGCGCATCGTTTCCCTCGCTAACTTACGGGCTTTTTCACAGCCTTCAGCAACGATATTTTTCACTAAGGTTGGGTCTTCGGCATATTGTGCTGCGCGCTCTTGAATTGGCTTGAGTTCTTTCAACACTGCATCTATCACTGGTTGTTTACATTCGATGCAACCAATTGTTGCGCTTTTGCAGCCAATTTGCACCCAATCTTTAACGTTGTCATCAGAATACACTTCGTGCAATTGCCATACGGGGCATTTAGCTGGATCGCCTGGGTCGGTGCGGCGGATGCGCGCTGGGTCTGTCGGCATGGTTTTAATTTTTTTTGCGACGGTGTCGGTATCTTCACGCAACGAGATAGTGTTGTTATACGATTTCGACATTTTTTGGCCATCCAACCCCATCATTTTTGAGGCTGGCATCAGCTTGTATTCTGGCTCCAGCAATATCATCTTGCCGCCACCCTCTAAGTAACCTAGCAAGCGCTCTTTATCGCCCAAGCTTAAATTTTGTGCCTCTTCTATCATGGCACGCGCGCTGTCCAGCGCTTCTTCATCGCCACTTTGTTGATAGGCATTGCGCATTTCTTCATACACTGCGGCACGTTTATTGCCGAGTTTTTTAATCGCGGCAATGGCTTTTTCTTCAAAGCCCGCCTCTTTGCCATAAATGTGGTTAAAGCGGCGCGCAATTTCACGGGTGAATTCTATGTGTGGAATTTGGTCTTCACCCACTGGCACCTGTGTCGCCTTGTAAATCAGAATATCCGCGCTTTGTAGTAGTGGGTAACCCAAAAAGCCGTAGGTAGATAAATCTTTGCTGGCAAGTTTTTCTTGCTGGTCTTTATAAGTGGGTACGCGCTCTAGCCAACTTAGCGGCGTAATCATAGAAAGTAGCGTGTGTAGCTCTGCATGTTCTGGTACGCGTGATTGAATGAAAATAGTGGCATTGGCAGGATCTACGCCTGCCGCCAGCCAATCGATGACCATTTCCCATACTGATTCTTCGATGATTTCTGGCGTGTCGTAATGCGTTGTTAAGGCATGCCAGTCGGCCACAAAAAACAAGCATTCATGCTCGTGCTGTAACTTAATCCAATTTTTGAGTACGCCGTTGTAGTGCCCAAGATGTAAATTCCCCGTGGGGCGCATGCCAGATAAGACGCGTTCGATTGCCATGAAAATAGTACCTAATTTTTTAAGAAGTTTTTATAAAAATGATTATAAGAATAATAGCCAAATAAATATACGTTAAACAAAAATACGAAAAATAATTTGCTGAAAAAACTCAATGAAAGGCGAAAGTATTTTGCCCAGCACACCCATAAACATCAATACGATTAAAATGATAAAGCCATATTGTTCTACCCGTGATAACTGCATGCCCAAATGATTAGGCAGCAAGCTCACCGCGATGCGCCCGCCATCCAGCGGCGGCATTGGTAGCAAATTAAGCACCATGAGCACAACATTAATGGTGATGCCGACATAGGCCATATCAATAAACATATAAGCCGCATTGGGAAACTCGCCTGCATCTATGCCACGTTTCACAAACCCTAGCAAAATTCCCCAGGCAATCGCCATTAGCAAGTTTGAGGCTGGCCCTGCCGCCGCCACCCACAACATGTCTTTTTTAGGATTGCGCAAGTTATTAAAATTAACTGGAACTGGTTTGGCCCAGCCAAATAATACGCCTCCTACAATCAAGGTGAGCGCGGGCAACAGAATGGTGCCGACTAAATCAATATGCCGAAACGGGTTAAGCGAAATACGCCCCATTCTTTCTGCGGTCAAGTCGCCGAAATATTTGGCAGCATAACCATGAGAGGCTTCGTGCACGGTAATGGCCAGAATAATTGGCACTGCAGAAATTACGATTTTAAGAATCAGCGCTTCTAGTTGCATATTTATTCTCTAATGATTAAATGCCAAACGCTGTTGCGTCGGCCACGCCTTGCCGAATCAATACTGGCACAGTTTCAGTTAAATCTACCACCGTGGTTAAGCCTGCCAAACTAATCGCAGAATCTATGACCAAATCAACGGTGTGTTCAAGCCGCTCGCGTATTTCCCAAGCCTCGTTTAACGGTTCGTCATCATCTGGCAATTGTAAAGTCATACTTAATAAGGGCTCAGCAAGCTCTTCCAATAAGGCCTGTACAACTGCATGGTTTGGCACACGAATGCCTACTGCACTTCGCTTAGGGTGCTGCAAACGGCGTGGCACCTCTTTAGTGGCCTTAAGCACAAAAGTATATGCGCCTGGCGTGTTGGCTTTAAGTAAGCGAAACTGGCTATTATCGACTTGCGCATAAGTTGCAAGCTCACTCAAGTTACTGCAAACCAAGGTAAATAGGTGCTTATCATCCAGCCCGCGAATTTTCCGAATTTTATCTTGCGCATCCTTAAAACCCATCATGCAACCCAGGGCATAACTTGAGTCGGTCGGATACGCGATAACACCACCTTCGCGCAAAATTTCTACCGCGTGTTTAATGAGCCGTGCCTGAGGATTTTCGGCGTTGATAACAAAGTATTGCGCCATCTATTGAATAGATTGCGCTTCTGGCCAATCATCCCATACTGGTACGCAAATTTCAGGCAGGTCAGGAATACAACCCATTTCCATATACGAAATGCCTGAGCCGTGAAAATCGGAACCCAACGATGATTTAAGGCTGAACTTGTGCGCAATTTTGGCAAACTGCTGGTACTGTGGCGGGGTGTGGCTACCCGTTACCACCTCGATTGCCGTGCCACCCAAGCTTCTAAATTCGTGCATGAGCAATAACATATTAATCGTGCCCAAATCGTAGCGACCCGGGTGGGCGATAACCGCTTGACCGCCTGCGCCCTTAATTAAACCTACCGCGGTCTTTAAATCCATCCACTCATGCTCTTTAAAGCCTGGCTTGCCTTTTACTAGATATTTTTTGAACACACTTTTGGTATCTTTTGCGTGGCCGTTATCTACCAAAAATCGTGCAAAATGGGTACGCGTAATAATGCTTTTCTTTGCCAACGCCTTTGCACCTTCGTAAGCACCGAGTATGCCAACCCGCGCCAAATCTGCGCCCATCTGTTGCGCACGCTCATCACGGCCTGTACGCACTTTATCGAGTGCGGCTTTAAGTGCGGTATTATGACTATCTACTTTTAAGCCGACAATATGTAAAGTGCGGCGTTTCCAGCTTACTGAGATTTCTACACCATTGATAAATTGGATGCCATGCTCCAGCGCGGCTTCTCTTGCAGCTTCAAGACCACCCAAATCATCGTGATCTGTCAGCGACAGCACTTTTACGCCGCGCTTAGCCGCGTGCGCCACCAGATCAGCTGGGGACAACAAACCATCAGAAACGGTAGAGTGACAATGAAGGTCGTACAATGCAGCCATGCGTTATGATTCGCCCAAATGAGTTTCGAAATGCTTTTGCAATACTTTTGCAAAATAAGGCAAATCATAGCAAAATACTGCATTTACAGATAGCGTTGCTTTTTGACAGCAGCCTTCAAATCACAAGGACTACATGAAATTTTTCTTCGATTTACTTCCCGTTATTTTATTTTTTGTTGGCTTTAAGTTATATGGCATCTTTGCCGCCACTGCCATTGCCATTGCCACTACCTTGGCGATGATTGTTTATAGCAAAATTCGCCATGGCAAAATTGAAAAAATGCTGTTGGTTAACGGCGCTATCATTAGTGTGCTGGGCGGCGTTACCCTTTTACTGCACGATAAAACCTACATTATGTGGAAACCCACCGTGTTGTATTGGCTGCTAGCAGCAGTACTATTAATTTCTAACTTGTTTTTTAATAAGAACTTTATTCAACAAATGATGGGCAAAATAATGCAGGCGCCTGCAGCCATTTGGTCTAAGCTTAATTTGGCTTGGGTAATATTTTTAGTCGGCTTAGGTTTTTTAAACCTATATGTTGCATTTAATTATACTGAAAATGCCTGGGTTAATTTTAAATTGTTCGGTGTCACTGGCATGATGTTTGTGTTTGTGATTTTACAAACATTGATATTAAAAAAATATTTAATAGAGCCAACTGAACAAGAAAGTAACAAATAATGCTCTATACCATAGTGGCGGAAGATGTTGAAAAGAGCCTTGAGAAGCGCTTAGCTGCGAGACCTGCGCACTTGGCACGGTTAACCGAATTACAAAACCAAGGTCGATTATTACTCGCCGGGCCATTCCCCGCTATCGACAGTGTAGATCCTGGCCCGGCAGGGTTTAGCGGCAGCCTGATTGTGGCCGAATTTGTCGATTTGACCGCAGCAATAACATGGGCTGAGTCCGATCCGTTTGTCAGCGCAGGCGTCTATGCACACGTGACGGTGAAACCATTTCGTAAAACGCTACCCTAAAGAATACATGCTGTTAACCGAAACGATAGAAAAGCGCTTGGCGGTATTGCAACCGCTTAGCCTAGAAATTCAAGATGACAGCGCCTTGCACGCGGGCCATGCGGGCAACACAGGGGGCGGGCATTTCACCCTAAAAATTGTAAGCTCGCAATTTTCGCAAAAATCGCAGATAATACGCCATCGCTTAATTTATCAAGCACTTACGGATTTAATACCACAACAAATTCATGCATTAAGCATAATTGCAATTTCTCCTGATGACCCCAAATGACTTTTGGTGGTTTAAATTTTAACCAGTTAAAACTTACTGCACTCTCAATTTAAAAAGGATTACCAATGAAAATCTCGCAACTTATCGCTACTATTTTCGCAGCTTCTACACTTTCATTTGCTGCCAGCAGCTTTGCGGCAGACCCAGCAACAGTAAACGGCAAACCCATTAAACAAGCTTGGGTAAACTACATTATGAAAGATGCGCAGGCGCGTGGTCAAAAAGGCGATGGCTTGAAAAATGCCATCATTAACGAATTGGTCGGTTCTGAGCTGGCTTATCAGGAAGCGGTAAAACAAGGCGTAGATAAAGATCCGGATTTAGTCATTGCTTCAGAAATTGGTCAACGTAAATTGGTAGTCAACGCATTCTTAGCTGATTATATGAAAAAAAATCCCGTATCAGATGCCGATAAAAAGGCCGCTTACGAGCAATATAAAAAAGAATTAGGCGACAAAGAATATAGCGCCCGCCACATTTTGGTAAAAACGGAAGCGGAAGCCAACGAAGTTGCCGCGGCGGTTAAAAAAGGAGATTTTGCTAAAATAGCCAAAGAGAAATCACTCGACCCCGGCAGTAAAGATAAAGGTGGCGATTTAGGCTGGTTCTCACCCGCCGGCATGGTAAAGCCATTTAGCGATGCGGTCACTACCATGAAAAAAGGTGAAATAAGCGCACCCATTCAAACACAATTTGGTTGGCATGTGATTAAGCTGAATGATACCCGTGCCACCCAGGTGCCTCCGTATGACAAAGTAAAAGATGGTCTTGAGCGCACGCTGCAACAACGTAAATTAGAGAAATTGATGCTGGGATTAAAAGAAAAAGCGAAAATTGAAGTGCCTGGCGTGACCAAGTAAGTATTAAGTTTAGATAAGTTGCAATCTAAAAAGCCTGCTTTTGCAGGCTTTTTTGTCGTTAACAAAAACCAGTCTTAATTGCGAACTATTATCATTTAGACTATACTAACGCTAAACTTCACACTTATAGGAACCCCCCATGTTTGAAACCCTCATGATTGCATTTAGAGAAGGCCTAGAAGCTTTCTTGATTATCGCCATTACCTTAGCTTATCTTGCCAAAACTGGTGGCGAAAAGCTAATTCCATCCGTGCGCCAGGGCTGTTATGTGGCAGTGATTGCCTGTGTAATTTTAGGCGTGGTATTGGCTAGAATTGGCGGTCTCACCCCCTTCTGGGAGGGTACATTGGCTTTAACCGCCGCTGTTTTGGTGATTACCTGTACCATTCACATGCTTAAAATGGGCAAACATATGAAACGCGAAATAACCAGCGCCATTGATAAAGCCGTGGCAAACCCAACCAACGGCGCCAAGTTTGGCATCTTTTTGTTTGTGCTACTGATGATAGGCCGTGAGGGTTTAGAAGCCGCCACAATGATTGCCTCTCTGGCACAAACTACTGATGGCACACCGTTAGCCGTCGGCGGGGCGATAGGCGTTGCGTTGGCAGGCTTGGTTGCTTGGGCTTGGAGCAAGTACGGTCAGCGCGTAAATCTTGGCTTATTCTTTCAAGTGACTGCCATTTTTATGGTGTTGTTCTCGATTCAACTACTTATTTACGCATTCCACGAGTATACGGAATCTGCCGAAATCGCCAGCCTCGGCCTGATTGATAACGCTTATTGGCATGCAGCGACCGAAGATTGGGGACCGGAAGGCCGCATTGGTGCGTGGATTTCATATAGCTTATTGCTAGTACCACTGGCATTTTTGGGCTACAGTATTTTTGCCGGTAAGAACACATCGAAACTAGCCACAAGCAAGTAGGCCGTTTTTTAATTTAAAGCCATTCAACTGAAATTGAATGGCTTTTTTGTGCCTGTTTTTTTGTATTGGGCTTTATCAATCGGCCGCGCCAAACATGTGGTGCTTTCTGTTAAAATGCTGGTTGATTATTTTCGAACATTAAATCCAGCCTTTCATGTCTAATACTTCAGCTAAACCTTCTTCCAGCACACACTTTTTAAGCCTTCGCGGCAGCCCTGCCTTATCAACTTTCCGCCTAGATAAACTGCATAGCATATTAAAAACTGCCGCCCCTAGCATTACCGGCCTCCGTACTGAATTTGTACATTTTGTGTTTAGTAGCGCCACATTAAGTGGGGCCGAGCAGAACACTTTAAAACAAATCCTGACCTATGGCGCGCATGCAGAGGATGCTCTTGGAAGCAATATCCATAAGGCCTCTGGAGATAATAAAAAAGAGTTATTTCTAGTTATTCCGCGTATCGGCACCATTTCACCATGGGCATCGCGCGCCACTGATATTGCCAACAATTGTGGCTTAACCAGCGTGTTGCGTATCGAACGCGGGATTGCGTTTTATGTGGAAAGCAGTAGCGAATTAAATGGCAATGAGCACGCGGCCCTAAAAGCCGCCATTCACGACCGCATGACAGAGATGGTGTTGAATAATTTAAATGACGCCGAAAAACTTTACCATCACGCCGAGCCGAAACCGTTTAGTAGTGTCGATATCCTACAAGGCGGCGCGACTGCGTTGAATACCGCCAATAGCGACATGGGTCTGGCGTTATCACCAGATGAAGTGGATTATCTAGTCGATAACTTTAGTAAAATCGGTCGCAATCCCACCGATGTCGAACTGATGATGTTTGCGCAAGCCAACTCAGAGCATTGTCGCCATAAAATTTTTAATGCTGACTGGGTGATTGATGGTGAGCAACAAGACATTAGCCTGTTTGGCATGATACGCAATACGCATAAGCTTAACCCAGGTCACACCGTGGTCGCTTATTCTGATAACTCATCCATTGTGGCTGGTCAAAAAACGCAACGCTTTTACCCAAGTTCAAGCGGTGAATACGACTTTACTGAAGACAATATGCACTACCTGATGAAGGTAGAAACGCATAACCACCCCACAGCCATTTCGCCATTCGCTGGTGCTGCTACTGGCGCAGGTGGCGAAATTCGCGATGAGGGTGCAACAGGTATTGGCTCTAAGCCTAAAGCGGGCTTAACTGGCTTTTCTGTCTCTAATTTAAACATACCAAACTTTGCACAGCCCTGGGAAAAGCCGTACGGAAAACCTAGCCGTATCGCAACGCCATTACAAATCATGACTGACGGTCCGCTTGGTGGTGCCGCCTATAACAATGAATTTGGACGTCCCAACATTGCTGGTTACTTCCGTACGTTTGAACTAGAAGCTCCTGATCTGAATGGTAAAGCCGAAGTGCGTGGCTACCACAAACCCATCATGCTGGCTGGCGGTGTCGGTAACAT
>JAKFDL010000047.1:0-24850 GCA_036676175.1 Methylotenera sp.
AGGTAATGTCTTCTTTTAATACTGTGCCAAGCATGCCGTTAACAGCATTAGCTTTGAAAAAGCTAAGTAAATTAACAACGACCATATGTATC
This sequence comes from Methylotenera sp., assembly GCA_036676175.1. Taxonomy (GTDB): domain Bacteria; phylum Pseudomonadota; class Gammaproteobacteria; order Burkholderiales; family Methylophilaceae; genus Methylotenera_A. The sequence goes on from JAKFDL010000047.1 coordinate 93, forward strand.
ATCAAACCGCACAATATCATCTTCACCCACATAATCGCCACACTGCACTTCAATAATCGCAAGTGGTTCAGCGCTATTATTGGCCAAGCGATGGCGATGCGTTTTAGGAATATAGGTTGATTGATTAGCCTGTAATGTAAATTCCATATCGCCATTGGTTACGGTAGCTTCACCTGAAACTACAACCCAGTGCTCAGAGCGATGCTTATGCATTTGCATGGAAAGTTTGGCGCCTGGGTTCACCACAATGCGCTTAATTTTAAAATTTCCACCTTCCTCCAACACTGTATAAGTACCCCATGGACGGTGGGCAGTTCGGTGAATTTCTGTCAGCTCAGGTTTATGTGCTTTTACACGAGCAACTAATGTTTTAATTTCCTCGGTGCGGTTTCTATCGCAAATTAAAGTCGCATCAGCGGTCTGAATCACCACAATATTATCTAAGCCAGCAGTGGCTAACAGGCTTGTTTGGCTCCATAAAAGACTGTTTGTCGTATCCTGCGCAAATACGTCGCCATGCAGCACATTATTGTCTGCGTCTTTTTGATGTCGTTGGTAAATCGAATCCCAACTACCAAGGTCACTCCACGCCATATCTACAGGCACAACTGCAACTTTATCTGCTTTTTCGGCTAGGCCGTAGTCAATGGATAAGTTAGGGAAGTTCGCATATATCTCGGTAAAACTTTCTTCTGTCATGCTGCTTATTTGCTTCGCTATTTCTGGTTGGAATTGCTGCAGCATTTCCATGAATGCGCTGGCTTTAAACACAAACATGCCGCTATTCCACAAGTAACCGTCACTTACAAACTGCACAGCTTTTTCAACATTCGGCTTTTCGACAAACTGTGCAACTTGATGGATAGGTAACGCGCCACTGTATGACAGTTTTTGACTTGGTTTTATATAGCCATATCCAGTTGCAGGCTCATGCGGCTTAATGCCCAGCAACACCAAATAATCGTCTTGGGCTGCTAACTCAGCTGTTTTCCAGGCATCTAAAAATGCCTGGTTGTTATCAATGGCATGATCCGAAGCAAATACGCCAATCATCGCATTTGGGTCTTTAGCGTGTATTTGATCTACTGCCCAAGCGATTGCAGGTAAGGTATTGCGTGCACAAGGCTCCGCCAACACATTGGCTATGGCATCAGGTGCAACTTCTGCCAATTGACCTTTTACCTCAAATTTATGGTCTTCATGCGTTACCGTATATAAGTTACTGGCATCTACATGAGCCAGTAAGCGCGTAGTGGTCTGCTGTAAGAGGGTCTGCTCGCCATTTAACGCGAGCAACTGTTTAGGCCTAAGCGTACGAGAGAGTGGCCACAACCGGGTACCTGAGCCGCCACAAAGGATAATTGCATAACGCTGACTCATAACTGGCCCGCCTCTCCATGTTTCAATTGCAATGCTTCACGACGTAACTCTTTAATTTCTGCCTCCAGGTTGGCATAGTCTTGCATTTTTATTTTTAAGAATCGGGCTGTAATGACCGATTTTTCTTCAATACCACTAGGGGTGAGCAAATACATATAGGCCATTTTATTTTTACTATTACGGAAGTTAGTGGCTTTTAACAACCCTTTTTCAATCAAAGCTTTCAGGCAAAAATTTGCACGTCCCAAGCTGATACCTAGCTCACGTGCTAAGTCACGCTGACTAATTTCAGGGTTAGCCTCTAGTATTTTGAGTATTTTGTAGCGATATTCGTCTGTTAACATGAGTTAAAATGCTACCTGAATCTCACTCCGTTCAATCGTTGAACGCAGTTTAACAAGATTTATTCACACCTTGCAAGTATTAATTCAAGTTTCTAATCAGACAATACCGGTAAATTTTTTAATCTCGCGCGCTTGACGCTTGGTGGGCCGTCCTAAGCCCCGCGCTCGTATCGCATGATCAGCTTCCCGCGTTACTTTGGCATTTTCACGTTTTTGCAGACTAGTAGCGGTCTCCGAATAAAGTAAAGCCGCTTCTGGCGCACCACGGCGTATATTACTCAGGCCAGTGACTTCACATTCAACTTCAACATCCTTACTGCGGATAGTCACTAACATACCAATTTTCACTTCTTTGGCAGGCTTAGCTCGGTCACTATCCACCCGCACTTTTCCACTATCAACGGCATCCGCCGCCAGACTGCGGGTTTTAAAAAAGCGTGCTGCCCACAACCACTTGTCCAATCTTACACATTCTGGCCTGCATTTACTGTCTGTTTCGGCCATACTTTAGCTTTTTTTAGGCTGATTACTTTCAAGCGTTTTACGATAGCTCGCGAGCGTAGCCTCGGCTTTTGCCATCACCGTATTGGCATCGTGTTGCGTTAGAAAGGCAATGCCTTCTAACACATGATCGATGGCAATAATATGAAACTGCCCTTGCTTAACTGCATCTGTCACTTGGCTATCTAGCAATAAATGGCGCTGGTTACGCTTAGGGATAATAACGCCTTGTTTACCATTTAAGCCTAAAGCTAAACATACCCTAAAATATCCTTCTATTTTCTCGTTAACGCCACCAATCGGCATCACTTCGCCAAATTGATTGAGCGCGCCAGTGACAGCAATGCCTTGTTGAATAGGTAAATTGGCCATGCTGGATAACAGTGCGAATAGTTCTGCACACGATGCTGAGTCACCTTCAACACCGTTGTATTCTTGCTCAAACACCAGTGATGCATTCAAGCTTAAAGGCGCCAAATGACTAAAACTGGCACTCAGCCAGTTTTGCAAAATAAAAATGCCTTTATCATGGTTCGGGCCGCTCATATTCACTTCGCGGTCTATATTAATCAAGCCTTTAGCGCCTGGGTAGCAGCGCGCCGTAATGCGAATTGGCGAGCCAAAACTGGCATCGCCCAGCTCGATATGTGTCAGGCCATTGACCTGTCCCACCACCTCGCCCTGCACTTGGATTAGTAGCTCATTGTCGATAATCGAGTCACGGATTTGCTCCTCAAAGTATCGATTCCTGGCTGATTTAGCCTGTATCGCTGCGGCCACATGTTGCGCGCGCACTAACTCAGCACTGTCCGCAAAAGCGGCACTTTCTAGCATAAGCCGCTCTAAAAACGCGAAATTGGTACTAATGCGCGTCTGGTCTTCTTCTAGTCGTTGCAAGGCACCAATCAAGGTTGCGACTGCTTCGCGGTCAAAATGTGGTATCTGGTGTTGCGCGCACTTCTGCGCCACAAAACCAGCGATGGCAGCATAGTTTTCACTATTGGCTAAAATACGTTCAGCAAATTCTACTTTAATCGGGAAATAATCAAAGAAATCAGGATTTTGGTCTAGGCAGTCATAAAAATCTTCACGTGTTGCAATCAACACCAATTTGATTTGCAACGGCACCAATGTATTACTTAGCACGCTGCTAACATTTTGCGCACTGCCGCCTACATCTTCTATTTGCAAGGTGCCGTTACGCAAAAAACGATGCAGTTTTTCAACCATTGCAGCACCGTTGCTCTCGTCGCTTAATAAATCACGCAGATGCAACAGCAGCATGCCACCATCTGCCTTGTGTAAATTCCCTGCACGCAAACGCAAAAATTCAGGCGTGGCGCTATCTGGCGCACTATCTAACCCACCAAATAGAGAGACTAAACTCGGGTCATTATCGTAAACGACTGGTTTGCCGTGCGCATCACTATTTACAGTCAACACATTTACGCGAAAACGTGCAAAAAAAGTCTCATTAATGAGGTTTTCTAGATTATTTTCTGCATCCGTGTTGGCTTGCTGCCAAGCAGTTAAGTAGGCTAAACACTCTTGTTCTACTAATTTAAAATAATCACCTAATGCCGGTTTACATACTGCAAAGGTATCATCTAGGTTACTGCATGCATTACTCAACCACGCTTGCGCAATTGTAATCATGCTTGCTGTGCTACCAGCAGCTGCAAACTTGGGCATTTCAATCATTAAAGCGCGGGCAAAACCATCCATCTCAAGGCGTAGTTTATTGCCAGAACCCGCAGGTAATTTAGCCAAAGTAGGCTGCAGCACTTGCTCAAAATTGCAAATAGCCACGATATCCTTCAAATCGACTGTGTTGTTTTTTGCTACTTCTTGCATCGCACTTTGCATAAGCGAGGTGCGACCGCTACCCTGCTCACCCAATACCAAAATATTAAAGCTTGGCTGCGGAATCTTTAGCCCAAACAAGGCTGCTTTTTTGGCTGATGTTTGCGCCACCCAAGCATGGCTACTGCCCTTATCGGCCTTGTTATTACTCAACAACTCTTCGGTCGAGCTAAACTTAAAATCGTTTAACTGGATTTCAGCGTTGAGTTGATGGGCGTTTAATATTTGCATGTTGATATTGCTCTTTTACTTTGTATTAAATTGGTACTATTTGCTACGCGTTATTGCCCAAGGGCTATTTCCAACGGGTTATTTCCCTGATTATTTCCAACGTTCCTTGGCGACATCATCACTTAACTTCGCTTCCACCCAGCGTTCACCTTGGCTCGTCGCCTCTTTTTTCCAGAATGGCGCGCTGGTTTTTAAGTAATCCATAATAAACTCACAGGCTTTAAATGCCTCGCCACGGTGTGCGCTGGTGACAGCCACTAACACGATTTGGTCGAGTGGTTGCAATGTGCCCACTCGGTGGATAATCAAGCTATCAATAATAACCCAACGTTCTTTAGCTTCCAACTCAATCGCTGTTAGCGCTTTCTCGGTCATTTCAGGATAATGCTCTAGCGTCAGCGTATTAATACTGTCGCCATCATTCAGGCTGTTATCTGTAAACTCCCGTACCAGACCTACAAAGCTGACCAACGCGCCAATGTTGCCTCTATCATTCCCTGAAAGGCGCATGGATATTAACTCTTGGCCTAGGTCAAAATCTTCTGTTTGTATACGTACAGTCAATTTATCTACCTGCTAACTAACCACCAGTAACGGGAGGGAAAAATGCCACTTCATCCCCCGCACTGATTGTAGCCATGTCATCCACTAAGGCATGATTAATCGCTGCGCGAACCACTTGCTTGCCATTAAACAAATTGGCCCAGTTTTCACCGCGCAAGGCCAGGTAGTTTTTAAGCGCAGTCACGGTGACCACATCTTTCGGCAAGTCTATATTCTCAGAGGAGTAATTCACCGACTCTTTAATTCTCGCGAAATATAAAATATTAATATTCATCTATCTATTCATTTAACCTGAAAATAATTGGGGGTTTCACACTTGTGCAGATTTATCTTCAACATCTTCGATAATGTCTAGCAAATCTCCAGAAGCATTACTTAAAGGTTTATTACTCAATTCCACGCGCTCTATCTGCTTAAACCGATTAGAAATCTTCTGGCTTGATATATGCACTTCTTGCGCGTTATCGTGTGCCTGGCGTATGTTATCAGCCAATTTTTTCATGCGCACATCAAAGCGTTCGAAATCCTTGCTCAGCTTACCAAGTTCATCTTTAATAATATGCACCTGTTTGCGCATTTCAACATCTTTCAGCACTGCACGCGCGGTGTTCAGCACCGCCATTAACGTCGTAGGTGAAACTAGCCACACCCGTTTATTCATAGCATAATCAATAATCTCAGGATGATAGGCGTGAATCTCAGCAAATACCGCCTCTGCGGGGATAAACATGACAGCGCCGTCAGACGTAATATTTGGGATAATATATTTGCTAGCAATATCGTCAATGTGCTTTCTTAAATCCGCTTTAAATTGCTTCTCTGCGATATTCTGTGCGGCTTCTGGCAGGCTGCTGTCAAACATTTTGTGATAATTTTCTAGCGGGAACTTGCTATCTACGGCTACCGTGCCCGTAGGTTCGGGTAAAAATAACGCACAATCTACGCGCATATCATTACTAAAAGTATGTTGCATTTTAAAACTATCCGGTGGCAGCACATTGCGCACCAAGCCTTCTAACTGCACTTCCCCGAATGCGCCACGGCTACGTTTATCACCCAACAATTCCTGCAGGCTCACCATATTCACAGTTAACCCATCAATTTTCTTTTGCGCCTCATCAATGGTGGCCAGTCTTTCCATTACGCTAATAAAAGTTTCATTGGTCTTTTTAAACCCTTCATCTAAACGCTCAGCCACTTTTCCACCTATTTGCTCTAAACGGCTGTCGACAATTTTGCCTAAAATCTCTACACTTTGGGTGAGTGTGGTGGTGGCTTTTAGCATCGTGTCATTAATTAAAGCTTGCTGCGCCTTACCTTGCTCGCTTAGAGTTTTGTGCAGGGTTTCCAGTACGCTTTCACGCGTTTGTGCCAAGCTACTGTTTTGCGATAATTGCAAAGCTTGCATAGCGTCACGGGTGGCTTGCAGTTCAGCCGATACCGTATTTTTAAGTGTTTCTGCATTGCCTTGTGAGGCAGCGTTCATACGGTCTGCAAGCTTGTTTAAGCCATCGTTCAAATCCAGCAACATAGCACGGTGTTTTTCTTCCAGCTGTTTGAGTATCAAATCTGCCGTCTGATTTTGCGTGCTACGCCATAACAACCATAGCACCAAAAGCAAAATGGCAATTGTTACAATAAAATGTAATATGTTGATATTCATACTCGTACATTATAGCTGATGACGTATACTTTGATGGAGTGCATTCACTGATTACAAACAAGCAATACTACTAAAATAGGATTAGCGGCTTGATAAGTCACCTAAGATATTTGCAAGGCGTTTAAGTTAGAAAATATGGCGATGTTTGCTGCATTAGAATTTAAAACAATGCTGTTCATGTCAGGCATACTGGCGGTTGCTTTGTCGCTTTTATTGCTGGCAATCCACCAGCATGCGACCATCTTAAAAGGATTGAAGCACTGGGTATGTGCTAACTTTTTAATTGGCTTTGCCATTATCATTTTTATTCAAGGCGATATCGCGCTTGAGGCACGCTCATTGTTTGGGGGTGTACTGATGGTGTCTGGTTTGGCGATGTACTACGTGGCCATCCGTATTTTCGAGTTATATCCCATTAAATTAGCATGGATACAAAAAGCCATGGGCTTTTTGATTATAAGTAACTTACTTATCAGCTTTTACTCTAACAATGAGTATGTCTCCGTAGTGTTTAATACCGCTTTGTGCATCGCACTTACACTGACAAGTGCAATTTATTTGCTTAAACACTCTCGCCACAAGCTTAATGGGCAGAATCAATTCACCGGAATATGCTTCTTAGTTTTTACAGGCCTAACGATTTATCGTTTTTACGTACTCGCCGCCGACACATTAGAGCCAGTAGAACATTTGACTCAGTGGAGCTTAAATGAGCTTACTTTTTTAGCTTGCATGTTAAGTGTGCTAGCCATCAACTTTGGCTTTATTGCGATGGTCAACCAGCGCTTGGCCGAGCTACTTGAGTACTCAGCGGGACATGATTGGCTGACCGGCACCATGAACCGCAAAAAATTGGAGCAGAGTGCAGAAATGATGGCTGCAAAAATGGTTAAATCTAAGCGGTCACAGGCAATGCTGCTGATGGATTTAGATAAATTTAAATTGATTAACGACACTTATGGACATTTATTCGGCGATACCGTCATTAAAGCTTTTTCAGAAGTCGTAAAAGACAATGTGCGCGAAGTGGATTTAATTGGGCGCTATGGCGGTGAAGAATTTTGTGTGCTCATGCCAGACTCCAGTGAGGCTGAGGCATTGATATTAGCCGAACGTATACGCCGAAAGTTTCAAGCAACGCCTATTATTTTTAACGACAAGCAGGTTAAATGTACCGTAAGTATTGGTGTTTGCGATTCCAGTGTCGTAGACGGCTGTTTCAAAGATATGTTTTCCGCAGCAGATCAATCGCTTTATGCCGCAAAAAATTCGGGCAGAAATAAAGTAGTTGCCTACTCGCGCCTAGCGTTCACCAAGTTTGCAAACAAGCGATTATTAAGTCAAAAACTTTTAATTAAACATGATTAAAATACAGAATAAATAAAACGAAAGTCACCCTTGATAAAACTTAGACTACTTATTGGCCAGTGGCTGGCTAACGTTACGCGCAAGCTTAAGAACAATTTTTACATCTATCTGGCCACCTTGTTTACTTTGCTGGTGCTGCTGGATGCCAGCGTGTTTCATATAGGCGAAAATATGCGTGATCGTGCCTTTGATTTTATGGTGAAACATCGTGTGTTTCAGCCGGCACCTGATCAGGATATTGTCATTGTGGACATTAACGAGGCCAGCCTAAGCGCGTTTGCCAAGGAATACGGCCGCTGGCCTTGGCCACGGCAAGTATTGGGTGAATTTGTAGAGAACATTCAAGCTCAACATCCCAAAGCCATTGTGTTTGATATTGTGTTTAGCGATGCCGATATCTACAACGCGGATAGCGACGCTTATTTTAATGAGGTGATGACAGCCAGCGAAAATACATTTTTTCCCATATTACGGTTAGATCCTAGCCAAGACGCCTCGAGTAAATTGAAGTTCGCACAAATTCCAGGCTTGACTCATACAGCAGAAGCCAATACAAACGCGACCATCGCCGCCATTCTGCCATATTTTGAAGGCGCACTAAAAGCAGGCAGGCTGGGTACACACAATGTCTACCCTGATAACGATGGGATTGTGCGCGAATACCGCATGTTCCATGATGAATCGGGCTGGCTGCTACCATCACTGCCGAAAGTGATTGCTGAGTTTAGCGGTGCAAATACGCAAAATCTGCCGAAAGACATGTTGATTAACTGGCGTGGCAAACCATTTACTTACACATACGCCACCTTTAGTGATGTATTTACCGATATGGCGAGCAAAGACAAAAAACGCCCGCAGGATGAGTTTACCAATAAAATTGTCATTATCGGTTCCACCGCTCCAGGATTATTTGATATCAAGCCTACCGCCATGGACAAACAGTTTCCAGGCGTAGAAATCTTGGCAACCGCCATCGATAATGCCCAGCGCGGCGACTATCTCAAGGTTTGGCGGGGCAAAATTCCTTACATTTTGATGAGCTTGCTGCTGGTTTGGGCAACAACTTTAGCGTTCTATCTCAAAGTCGACCGCGATAAATTCAACTCTATCTTTACTGGCAGTCAGATTGGCCTGTTAGTGCTGTCTTATCTGGCGATTAACTTTACTAATACTTACTTAGACCTCACTGCGCCTATTTTGTGGGCGGTCGCGTTGTTTGGTATTGCCAAAATTTACGCCTTGGCCACAGACCGCGCACTGCAACGCTGGCTTGCCTTTGGGGTAAGCGCCGATGCCGCTCAACACCATGTATTACTAATGCCAATTTTAGTAGAAGCTCGCGAACCGCTCGGCGATACCCTGTTGAAAAAACTCAAGCGCGAGATTGAACTGATCAGCAAAACGCCAAACAACATCGAAATTTTACAGGGTACACAAAGCGGCATTTGGGGCTTGTTTGGCGATATGCTGATAGTAAGTTGGATGTATGCCGATAGCAAAAAAGAATATGATGCAGCGGCTAAGCATGATGCACAAACCATTAGCGCGCAATTGCCAACTTTAATCGCCAATATTGGTCTACCAAATAACACTGTAACGCGTTATGCGCTGCATGAAGGTACTTTGATTAATCACACAGAAACCAATCCAACAAGTACTGGCTCACAACCTAGCTTGGCATCACAGTGGCGCAGTTTGTTTGCGCAAGCGGTAATTAAACTGGAACATCATGAAGAGTTAAAGGATTTAGCGTGAAAAAACACTTAAAACTATTGTTAATCTTTACCTTAGTGGGGCCTATCCTGGCGCTTGCCGGTGAAGCTGGCACTGCAATCAAAATAGACACCTTACGTGCAGAGCCATTTGCAGATGCCAAAACCGTCGGCAACCTGAATAAAAACGATACTGTTGAAATCATCACCAAAAAAGGCGCCTGGTTACGTGTTAAAAGCAAAAAAAGCACAGGCTGGGTGCGCTTGCTTTCAATAAAACGTGGTGCGGCCTCTAGTAGTAGCGGTAGCGCAATTAAAGACGTTGCCAGCGGTCGCACCGGTACTGGCAAAGTGGTTTCCAGTACTGGTATTCGCGGTTTAAGCGAAGAAGAACTCAAGGCTGCCAAATTTAACGAAGAAGAAATGAAAAAAATGGAAAGCTACCAAACATCAAGTAGCGCAGCAAAAAGCTATGCTAGTGCAGGCGGTTTAAGCGCGACTAAAATGTCGTATTTGAAGGGAGTACAGAAATGAATAGGCAGTTCATAAAAAATATCAGCCTGACCAACCTGTTAACTGGCTTATTCTTATCTGCCGGCTTAATTGCCAACCCTGCCTATGCGATAGATTTTGGCAAAGTATTAGAAGATGCAGCTAAGCAAAAAGTAGATGAGGCTATAAAAGGCGACGAAAAACCTGCCGAAACATCAACTCCCGCTCCAGCAGCCAATACGGATAAAGCAGCCAGCCCTGAAGCCGTAACAAATACAGCAGAGGCAGAACCTGCGAAGCCAGCTTTTAATTGGAAAAGCCCCAGTAAAGAAGAAGAAATTGCACTCGGGCGGGAAATCACAGGTAGCCTGCTAGGCGCTGCCCCGTTGGTTAAAGATACGCCACTGCAACAATACGTGAACAAAGTAGGCCGCTGGGTTGCAAGCCAATCAGAACGCAGCGATTTGCCATGGAAGTTTGGTGTTATTGAAAGCAACGATCTAAACGCGTTTGCGGCACCTGGTGGCTACGTGCTGATTACAAAAGGCCTCTACCAAAAATTGCAAAATGAGGCGCAATTAGCCAGTGTACTTGGCCATGAGATTGCACACGTGGTGAAAAAACACCAATTGAAAGTATTGCAAAAACAGCAGTTACTCAATGTAGGCAGTGATTGGCTAAAAGATAAAGTAAGCAAAAAAAATGCATTGGCCGATAAAGCTATTGTTACGGGCGCTGAGATTAGCGCGCGCGGCTTAGATAAAGAGGCTGAGTTTGAAGCTGATCGTATGGGGCTAGTATTAGCTGCGCGCGCTGGTTATGATGCCTTTAGCCTGGCAGATGTGCTGCAAACTTTAGGCCAAACCAATCAGTCTGACGGTAGCGTGGCGCTATTATTCAAAACGCACCCGCACCCGGACGAACGTTTAGCTAAACTGGGCGATGCAGTAGGTAGTCAATTGGATAATGTGAAGGCAGGTAAGACACTGGAAAATAGACTGTATAAATTGAAATAACATTCGCCTTATAAGTAAATATCCATTCGGATTGCAGGGCATAACATTATGTTTTCAATACAAATTAAACCATTTCTCGCGCCCGCAATTCGCTTTTGATATACGCATAGTAAATCGGTGCCGCCACAATGCCTGGCAAGCCAAATGCAGCTTCCATACACAGCATGGCAACCAATAGCTCCCATGCGTTTGCGCGAATTTGGCCGCCGACGATACGCGCGTTTAGAAAGTACTCCAGCTTGTGAATAATTACCAAAAATGCCAACGAGCCGAGTGCTACTCCCAGTGAGTGGCTCATACTGACAACCACAATCACTGCGTTTGAGATGAGATTGCCAATAACAGGCAACAGTCCCACGATAAAAGTAATCGCAATCATAGTTTTGGTAAATGGTAATTGCACGCCCATCAGAGGTAGCACCACGGCTAAATATATGCCAGTAAACGTGGCATTAATCGCTGAAATACGCACTTGCGCAAACACGATATTGCGAAACGCATCATCAAACATAGTAGCGCGCTGGATCATGGCACGGGCAAAAGGTTTGTGATTATCGCCACTGACAAATTCGTGTAGCGCTAACATGCCGCCAATGACCATCGCTATCAATATGTGCGCTGCATGGCGCCCTGCTTCTTTACCTGCGATTTGTAAATCTGATGAATGATCACGTAACCATTGCGTCACTACCTGCTGTAAGGTTACCGCATTTTCCGGTAACCGCTCATCTATCCATTTAGGCAATATTTTGCGCGAGTCTTCGATAATCTGCGCCATTTGCGAAATTAGCATACTCAGGCCACCGGAATCGGAACCAAACAAGGCCGCCAAACCCATGCCAATGAGCACCAGTAAGCCGATGACTATGCTGGCAAGTATGGCCACCGCAACGATTTTTGCGCCTCTACCAGGCAAATGCCGTGCGATATAGGGTGAAATGATGTGCACCAATTCGAACACCAGCAGGCCTGCTAGTAATGCAGGTAGCAAATGCACTTTAAGCACAAAAATCATGGCTAACAGCATGAACAACCAAGCAGCTAAGGTTGGCTTATCGATACCCCATATTTGGGTGCCTGCTTTATTTACCTGGTTAGCCAAAAGAACGCCTCCATAAGTTAATTTTTAAAACCAAAACGGCTTAGCCGAACCTGTTTAATAGTTCTTGGCTTTGCTGCATGGGCAGGTTTATTTTCACCTTCACTCGCTGGTCAAACGCTTTGTCCAATACCACGCCATGATACTGCGCCACGGCGTGCAGCAAAGTGTCTAGTTGATTGTAGTCTACCGTTAAGTTAATTTCCTGCATCTGCACAAAATCTACTTTTCTCGCAGCTTCCAAGGCCATTTTGGCTGTGCCGCCATACGCTCGGGCTAAGCCGCCAGTACCAAGGTTTACTCCCCCATAATAACGTATTACGCCAACACAAACATTGATGAGTTGTTGACCTTCCAGCATCTGTAAGATGGGCTTGCCCGCTGTGCCGCTAGGTTCACCTGCGTCTGAAAATCTTGGGATAATGCCATCCACGGTTTTGACTCTATATGCATAGGCCAAATGGTGTGCATTTTGATGCTGCATGGCTATAGCACGCAAAAAACTATTCACTTCGGTTTCGGTTTTGCAACTAGCGGCCCATGCCAAAAATTTAGATTTGTTTACGGTTTGCTCGGCGACACCTGCCGTGTGAATCGTTTGCATGAGTATCAGGATAAACCCACAATATCGCCAACTGCATTGACATCTATGCGTGTACTGGCAGGCTGTTTTGGCAAGCCCGGCATGGTCATTATTTTTCCGCAGATAGCTACGATAAAACCTGCACCACGAGATAACCGCAACTCATTCACCAGCAAGGTGTGTCCAGTAGGTGCGCCACGTAAATCAGCATCACTTGAAAATGAGTATTGTGTTTTTGCAACGCAAATGGGGAAATCGCTATATTCTTTTTCCAGCAATTTAAGCTTTTTAGCCGCCTGCTCACTTAATTGTACGTTGGCTGCACCGTATACTTTTTGCGCGATAGTTTCAATTTTTTGCAGTAAAGGCATATTGTCAGGATAAAGCAATTTAAACGTTGAGCTGAATTTAAACTCTTCCTCAGCTAATACCCGTATCACTTCACGTGCCAACTCAAGTGCTCCAGCTCCACCCTCTGCCCAGTGCTTACAAACAATCGCTTTACAATAGTTCTTATCAATAACAAGTTCTTCTACGCTAGCTTGCAAGGCAGCTATTTCGGCTGGTGTATCTTGGCTAAAATGATTGATCGCTACTATCACCCGCATACCAAATAGCTCATGTAAATTATTAATATGTTTTTTTAAATTACTGATTCCATTTAATAAATAATTAATATTTTCTACATTCAAATCTTTTAAATCTGAGCCGCCATGATATTTAAGCGCACGTATGGTCGCCACAATCACCACTACGTCGGGCTGCAAACCAGCTTTACGACATTTAATATCAAAAAACTTTTCTGCGCCTAAATCAGCACCAAAGCCTGCCTCTGTGACTATGAAATCGGCTAATCTTAACGCAGTTTTTGTCGCAACCACTGAATTGCAGCCATGGGCGATATTGGCAAATGGGCCACCATGGATAATCGCGGGCGTATGCTCTAAAGTTTGTACCAGATTGGGTTGAAAAGCGTCCTTTAACAAGGCCGTCATCGCCCCTTCTGCTTGCAAATCACTTGCCAGCACCGCCTTCCCAGCTACATCTGTGGCAACTTGTATATTGCCTAAACGCATTTTTAAATCATCCAAATTTTCTGCCAGACAGAATATGGCCATGACTTCACTTGCTACGGTGATATCAAAGCCTGTGTCGTACTCAAACGCTTGATTCATGTGAATATTGCGTAATGCACGGTCATTCATGTCCATACAGCGACGCCAACTAACACTTTTTATATTCAATAGGTTACCCTGATGAATATGATTATCAATGATTGCGGCTAGCAAGTTGTTAGCAGAAGTAATGGCATGAAAGTCGCCAGTAAAATGCAGGTTGATATTTTCCATAGGCACTACTTGGGAGTGACCACCACCCGTGGCGCCTCCCTTGAGGCCAAATACAGGGCCAAGTGAAGGTTCGCGGATACACACTACGGCTCTTTTACCGACTTTGTTGAGCGCATCTGCAAGGCCAATGGTCGTTGTCGTTTTACCTTCACCCGCGGGCGTAGGGCTAATGGCTGTCACTAAAATAAGTTTACCGTTAAGATTTTTTTGTAATTTTTTTACACAGTTGGGACTGAGTTTGGCAATGTGCTGCCCGTATGGAATTAAATCAGCTTGGGAAAGGTTTAATTTGCTGGCAATATTAGAAATATCATCCAGCGTGGCTGCTTGAGCGATTTCAATATCAGATTGCATCGCGGTTTATTTCCCTTTAAAAATGCTGCCTAATACGCCACGAATGATGCTGCGGCCAAGTTGCGAACCAATTGCGCGCGCGGTGGATTTTGCGGCACTTTCTAAAATACTATCTGTGCGGGAGGATTTTTTGCCAGTTAACACTCCGCCCCAATCAAAGCCTTTATCTTCCTCCACTGGCGCTTCTGCCACCGCTTGTTCTGCGGCACGCGCTTTTAAGACTTCATAAGCAGACTCTCTATCCAAATACTTTTCGTATACGCCACGTACCAAAGATTGGTTCATGACTGCCGCTCGCTCAGCATCTGTAGCCGGGCCAATGCGGCTTTGCGGGGGAATAATAAATGCCCGTTCCACCGGTGCAGGGATACCCTTTTCGTCTAAAAATGAAACCAGCGCCTCGCCCACACCCAATTCTGTAATCGCAGTCGCCACATCCACTTTTGGATTGACTCTGAACGTTTCTGCTGCTGCATTTACCGCCTTTTGATCGCGTGGTGTAAATGCACGCAGGGCATGCTGGACGCGATTGCCCAACTGACCAAGCACAACATCAGGAATATCTAATGGGTTTTGACTGACAAAATACACACCTACCCCTTTAGATCGGATCAGCCGCACCACTTGCTCGATTTTGCTTAACAACACCTGTGGCGCGTCGCTGAACAACAGATGTGCTTCATCAAAAAAGAATACCAATTTAGGCTTATCTAAGTCACCCACTTCTGGCAGTTTTTCAAATAGCTCCGAAAGCAGCCACAGCAATAAAGTGGCATACACACGGGGAGAATTAAACAGCTTATCGGAAGCCAAAATATTAATCACGCCACGGCCTTGCGCATCGGTTTGCAGCAAATCATCCAGATTAAGTGCCGGCTCACCAAACAGTAAATCGCCACCTTCAGTTTCTACCTGTAGTAAAGCTCGCTGCAACGCACCTACGCTGGCGGCTGAAATATTGCCGTACTCTGTTTGGTATTTTGCCGAAGTTTCTGCCGCATGTTGGCTCATGATGCGCAAATCTTTTAAATCTAGCAACAACCAGCCTTTGTCATCGGCAATCTTAAAGATAGAGTTCAGCACACCGCCTTGCACATCATTCAAGTTCAACATACGCGCGAGCAACAAAGGGCCCATTTCGGCCACAGTTGTGCGCACTGGGTGGCCTTTTATGCCAAATACATCCCATAATGCCACGGGGCTGGCTTGCGGCTTATAATCAGTAATGCCTAGCAATGCGATACGTGCATCTACCTTAGTATTGCCGCCCCCAGCTTGGCTCAGGCCGGACACGTCACCCTTCACATCTGCCATAAATACAGGCACACCTAGCGCAGAAAAGCCTTCTGCCAGGCTTTGCAAGGTCACCGTCTTGCCAGTACCAGTAGCACCAGCAATCAACCCGTGGCGGTTGGCCATTTTAGGCAAAAGATGCAGGAAGTTTTCTGATTTGGCAATACGAATAGGATTCATGTTTTATCTAACCATCATTTGATTAATTCAAGTTTTCTTGTTAAATATTTGCCTATTCGAGATTATCTATTGTACTTAATACCGCTTTTCGCGTGGGAGTAATTTGACGGCTAATCAACAATTCTGTTTGCTTATTCTAAATCAGGATCTTAGATATCACCTTTACGCGCCTTATCTATCAGCAAAATCAACGCATCCTCTAGTTGCTGTGCCGATTTTTTTGCGCGGTTTGTTGGGTTTTTAATGCTTTTTAAATCGAAAGTAGGACGCGCTAAGCCAATGAATAATTTAGGCTTTTTGTTAGCGTCTGGCTTTTCATATAACGCGATTCTGCAAGGTGCAAATACTAAAAATTCCGGGTGATCCAAAATGATCTCGGTACCCATGCTAAGGTTGCAAAAACTGTGTACTTCTTTCACACCTTGCGGGTCTACGCCGCGCAACTTCATATGTTCGCCTATGGGGAAATTGGCAGGGTTAACAAAATTCATGCCCTCACTCAGGCTTTTTAGGCTGTCTACTACATCTTCATAGGTCACACCATCATCTACTGCCACCTCGTAAATCGCGCCACTTGCATCAACTCCAGCCGCACTTGATTTCGTCGAGGTGTTAGCACTATCGCCAGGAGCCGCTTGAGTATTGGCTTTCTGGCCAGCACATCCGATAAGTGTACATGCTAAAAAAATAGTGATTATTTTTTTCACAATTGCCTCTTAGCTATTGCGATAGGATTTAAGCGCTTCGTCCACTTCCCTACGGCCAAATTTTGGTGCCAATAACTCAATAAAGCCATATAAATAGCCACGCAAAAACGCATCTTTACGCACACCTAGATAAGTCGTACTGGCAGGGAACAAATGACTGCAGTCAATGCGCACTAGGTCTTTATCGCGCTCTTCGTCATAAGCCATATTAGCGATTAAGCCAACACCAAGCCCTAAGCTCACATAGGTTTTAATCACATCAGCATCAATCGCACTCAGCACGATGTTAGGCATCACGCCTGCATCGTGGAACACCTTGGACACAGTGGTACTGCCGGTAAATGCAAAATCATAAGTAATCAATGGAAAACTGGCAATTTTGGCCAGCGTAATCGGGATGGCATCAATTAACCGATGGCCTTTGGGCACCACTACGCAGCGATTCCACTCATAGCAAGGCAAGCATAACAAGCGGTCATCCAGACTAATCGCTTCCGTCGCAATACCAATATCCGCCTCGCCATTCGCCACTTGTGCGGTTACATCAGTAGGACTACCTTGGTGAATATTCAATTTAACGTGCGGATACATCTCTATAAACTGCTTGACTGCAGTTGGCAATTTGTAACGCGCTTGCGTATGGGTGGTGGCAATAGTTAGCGTGCCGGTTTCCACCTTGGCAAATTCATCGCCAACACGCTTAATGTTTTGCATTTCCAGCATGACGGTAGCAGCCAATTTAACAATGTGTCGCCCAGGCTCCGTGATGCCCGTCAAGCGCTTGCCATTGCGTTGAAATATCTGCAGTTTAAGCTCGTCCTCCAACATCTGGATTTGTTTGCTGACGCCAGGCTGAGAGGTATGAAGCGCCTCTGCTGCTGCAGAAATACTCAGGCCTTGGCGTGCGACTTCATGAATGTATTTCAGTTGATGAAGTTTCATGTAAAAACCTCTTTTGCAATGTTGTTCTTTATAATTAAATAATATACCAAAATACGATTTAGTTATTAAATAATTATATGAATTACTGGTATATTACGCGACTTAATCAAAGGATACCCAACAAATGGATTTTTTTTATTATATCTTCGCAGGTTTTGTCGTGGGCTTGTTGGTCGGCCTGACTGGTGTAGGCGGTGGCTCGCTGATGACACCTATCTTGATGATATTTTTCAACGTGAAAGCCATTGTAGCAGTGGGTACTGATTTACTTTACGCATCGATCACTAAATCTGTTGGTATTTTCGCTCATGGCAAACTTGGCAATATCGATTGGAAAATCGTGCGCTTATTGGCTTATGGCAGCATCCCTGCTGCGATTGCGACGACTTTGTACTTAAGGCAGTCCGGTATCGCTTCAGAAGAAACAGTTGCAAACATCAAGTTTTGGCTGGGCTTCGCATTATTGCTCACCTCGCTGTCTGTGTTGTTTCGCAATCAGCTGGCTAAACTATCTAAAACTGGGCACTGGGTTAATCCTAGCTACACACCTACTCTTACTGTTGTTTTGGGCCTAATTTTAGGCTTTATGGTCACGCTCACCTCAGTTGGCGCGGGTGCATTAGGCGTTACTGCGCTATTGATTCTTTACCCCAAAGTGCCGATTACGCGCATTGTGGGCACCGATGTGGCGCACGCTGTACCATTAACACTGGTGGCTGGCTTAGGCCACGCCAGCCTTGGTACGGTGGATTACCAGTTGCTGGGCACCCTGCTCATTGGCTCTATACCGGGCATTTGGATAGGCAGCCACTTAAGCGCAAAAGTAGCCGAACATTGGGTGCGTACCGTGTTGGCACTTATTTTAGTGTATGTAGGTCAAAAACTAGCATTCCCGCAATTTAATCAACTGCTTGGGGTTTCTATACTATTGTTTTTGGTCGCTTACAAACAGTTGGGTTTAAGAAAAACTTAGATAGCTAGCAACCATAAAAAGCTTTTTTTGGATTAAAGCGCTAAATATATTAAAATAGCGGGTTAACTATAAAAAAATATGTATCAAGGAAAATATGTACAAGTACGATGCAATAGATCAACAAATAGTCGACGAACGCGTCGCGCAATACCGCGACCAAACACGACGCTATTTGGCTGGTGAACTATCGGAAGATGAGTTCCGCCCATTGCGCCTGCAAAATGGCTTATATATTCAACGCCATGCACCCATGCTGCGTATCGCCGTGCCTTACGGCATGCTATCTAGCAAACAGTTACGCAAACTAGGCGATATCGCTAAAAAATATGACAAAGATTATGGCCACTTTTCAACGCGCCAAAACTTGCAGCTTAACTGGCCGAAAGTAGAAGACACGCCTGACATTTTAGCTGAGCTGGCTACTGTAGAGATGCATGCCATTCAAACTTCGGGCAATTGCATCCGCAATATTACGACTGACCAGTTTGCTGGTATCGCGCCTGATGAAATCATCGACCCGCGCGCCATGGCCGAAATCATGCGCCAATGGAGTACATTCCACCCAGAGTTTGCATTACTTCCACGTAAATTTAAAATTGCGGTTTCGGGCACCAAAGACGATCGCGCCATTGTGCAAGCACATGATATTGGCATGGAGTTTTACAAAGACTCCAATGACAAATTAGCCATTAAAGTGTGGGTGGGTGGAGGCCTGGGACGCACGCCGATATTGGGCTCTGTGATTCGCGAGCATTTAGAGTGGCAACACGCACTCACCTATTGCGAAGCGATTATCCGTGTGTATAACCTGCATGGTCGCCGAGACAATATTTATAAAGCGCGCATCAAGATTTTGGTAAAGGCACTCGGCATTGAGGAATTTAAACGCCAAGTAGAAGCTGAATGGGCACACTTAAAAGACGCGCCAAACACCATTACTGAAGCCGAATTAGTACGCGTAAGCACGTATTTTGGTGTGTTTGATTATGCCAAACTGCCCGCACATGATGCCAGCTTTGATGCAGCTGTAGCCAGCAACCCTGCTTTTGCAGCTTGGGTTAAGCGCTGCACGCATGCACACAAAATACCCGGTTATCGTGCCGTGACATTGTCGTTAAAACCGCATGGTAAAGCACCAGGCGATGCAACTTCTGCGCAAATGCACACAGTGGCAGATTTGGCAGAAGCTTATAGCTTTGGCGAACTACGCGTTTCACATGAGCAAAATTTAATTTTGGCTGATGTGAAACTCAGCGATTTATTCGCAGTGTGGGAAAAAGCCCGCGCGAATGGGTTGGCTACGCCAAATATCGGGCTGCTCACTGATATTATTTGCTGCCCAGGTGGCGATTTCTGTAGCTTGGCTAACGCCAAGAGCATTCCTATCGCAGAAGCGATTCAAATGCAGTTCGATAATTTAGATTATTTGCACGACATTGGCGATATTGAGCTTAATATATCGGGCTGCATGAACGCTTGTGGCCATCATCATGTGGGGCATATTGGTATCTTGGGCGTGGATAAAGATGGTTCAGAATGGTATCAAGTCTCTATTGGCGGCAAGCAAGGTAACGATGCCAGCCTTGGAACGGTCATAGGACCATCATTTAGCGCAGAAGAAATGCCACAAGTGATACAAAAACTGATTGACGTATATGTAAATGAGCGCACGCCTGAAGAGCGCTTTATCGACACTGTGCGTCGCTTGGGCATAGCTCCATTCAAGGCACATGTTTATGCCAAAAATGCTGCTAAAGAAAGCGCAACAGCATGAGCAACTTAATAAAACTAGAAAACGGTGTTGCCAGCGTGGTCGAAAACGAGTGGCAATGTGTAGAACTTCCTGCCAGCGATGCGGCTGAACGTGTGCAGGCTGGCAAAGTGGTGCTGTTTAAGCTCACAGGTGAAAACACAGTGACTGAAGCGCAAATTGCTAACACCGTGATTCCTGCTACGGGTAAAGTGATTGTGCCATTAAGCGTTTACGCTGCAAATAAAGGCATCCTCACTCATCGAATAGCTTCGCAAGAAGTCGGCATATGGCTAGATACGCATGAAACACTGGAAAGCTTAATTGCGCAATTTGACGACATTAATAAGCTGCCCATCATTGCTATCCATGTAGCACGTTTTGCGGATGGCAGGATCTTTTCGCTTGGCACCTTGCTGCGCACACGCTATGGCTACAAAAATGAGCTGCGCGCGTTTGGTGATGTGCTTAGGGATCAACTGTTTTTCTTAAAACGCAGCGGCTTTAATAGCTTTTTAATACGAGCAGATCGCAGCGCAACCGATGCCTTGGCTAGCTTAAAAGATTTCACAGTACCCTACCAAGGTGCTGTCGATGAGCCTAAACCTGTGTTTCAACGTTACAACCGAACTGCATAATGTCGTGCGAAGTCTCATTTTTAAAGTCCATATCGGACAACCAGGCCAGCAACCCAGCCACCAGCCCACTTTTAACAGAGGTCTTAGTGGAAACTGTAAACAGCAAAGCAGCGCTGGTGCTTACTTTGCTAAAGGATGCGACTGCTGAATTCAACTCCGCTGAGCTGGGTAATATCACTTTTGCCAACAGTTTTGGTGCAGAAGACATGGTGCTTACGGATATCATTCTTAAAAACAAGCTACCGATTGAGATCTTCTCATTAGATACTGGCCGCTTGCCAACGGAAACCTACGATTTAATGGCGCTGGTTGAAGAAACCTACAAGACTAAGCTCAATATATATTTTCCACAGGCCAGCACTGTTGAATTTTATGTTAAAAAAAATGGGATTAATGCTTTTTATGAAAGCATTCAGTTGAGAAAAGACTGTTGCCACATGCGCAAAGTGGAGCCGTTGCAACGCGCATTAAAAGGCAAGGCTGCCTGGGTAACCGGTATGCGTGCTGCGCAAGCAACTACCAGGACCAGCTTACCTGTACGCGAATTTGACGAAGGCAATCAGTTAGAAAAATTTAACCCGCTATCGGATTGGACCGAGCAAGAAGTGTGGGCGTATATTCGACTACATAATGTGCCTTACAATGCCTTGCATGACCAGTTTTACCCGAGTATTGGTTGTGCACCTTGCACGCGCGCCATTGCCGTGGGTGAAGATGTGCGCGCTGGCCGCTGGTGGTGGGAAGACCCAACAAGCAAAGAGTGTGGTTTGCACGTAAAGAAATAATTTAAGACAAATATAAGCCAAAGAAATAACTTTTAAAATTTAACCCAATATATCAAAGCAGTACAACACATGACAACAAAGCAAACGAAACACCAACCCCTGTCGCATCTCGATTGGCTAGAAGCCGAAGCTATTCACATTCTGCGTGAAGTTGCAGGCCAATGCAGTAATCCTGTACTGCTGTTTTCCGGTGGTAAGGATTCGCTATGTATTTTGCGCTTAGCAGAAAAAGCCTTCCGTCCTGGCCGTTTCCCGTTCCCGCTCATGCACATTGACACTGGCCACAACTATCAGGAAGTGATTGATTTTCGTGATCAACGCGCCGCTGAATTAGGTGAGCGCTTGATTGTGCGCAGCGTAGAGGATTCAATGAAGCGCGGCACGGTGGTGTTGAAATCCCCTGATGAGCCACGCAATAAGCACCAATCGGTCACGCTTTTAGAAGCGATTGAAGAACATGGCTTTGATTGCTGCATAGGTGGCGCGCGCCGTGATGAAGAAAAAGCCCGCGCTAAAGAGCGCATCATGAGCTTCCGTGATGAATTTGGTCAATGGGATCCAAAAAATCAACGCCCAGAATTATGGAATTTGTATAACGCGCGTAGCCATAAAGGTGAAAATATTCGTGCCTTCCCAATCTCTAATTGGACTGAAATGGATGTGTGGCAATACATTGAACGCGAAAAATTGGAATTGCCCAGTATTTATTTTGCGCATCAACGCGATGTGGTGATGCGGGGTGGCGCAATTGTGCCAATCAACGTGCCTCTAATGAGTGGTGAGGTGATTATGCAACCTAAAAATGGCGAAGAAGTCATTAACATGCAAGTGCGTTTTAGAACAGTAGGCGATATTACCTGTACCGCACCTGTGATTTCAGATGCGGATAACGTGAGTAAAATTGTGCTGGAAACAGCTACTACAACAATCACTGAGCGTGGCGCAACCCGCTTGGATGACCAGACCTCTGACGCTTCGATGGAACAACGCAAGAAAGAGGGTTATTTCTAATGGGCAGCACCAATATACAACATAACGACTCACTGCTCCGCTTTATGACTTGCGGTAGCGTCGATGATGGCAAGAGCACGCTGATTGGTCGCTTGTTGTTTGACACCAAAACCATATTAGCAGACACACTCACGCAAATCTCCAATACATCGAAAAAGCGCGGTATGGAAGCCGTTGACTTATCGCTACTAACTGATGGTCTGCAAGCTGAGCGCGAGCAAGGTATTACCATTGATGTGGCTTATCGTTATTTCTCAACAGGCACGCGCAAATACATTATTGCCGATGCGCCTGGGCACGAGCAATATACACGCAACATGGTCACGGCTGCATCTACTGCTAACTTAGCCATTATCTTGATTGATGCGCGCCGTGGCGTATTGACACAAACCCGTCGCCATAGCTATTTAGCGCATCTAGTGGGCATTCAGCACATCGTAGTGGCTGTCAACAAAATGGATTTGGTGAATTATGACCATGCTATTTACGACAAAATTTGTGCCGATTATTTAGCATTTGCCAATGAAATCGGCTTTGCACAAGCACGTGATATTCGCTTTATTCCGATGTCTGCTCTCAATGGCGACATGCTGGTTGATCGTTTAGACGCCATGCCTTGGTACAGCGGAAAAACGCTGTTAGAGATGTTAGAAGCCGCACCTGCCGCCGATGTAGAAATTGGTACAGAATTCCGCTTCCCGGTGCAGTTTGTGTGCCGCCCGCATGCCAGTGCCGACGCTGACTTGCACGATTTCAGAGGCTTTATGGGCCGTGTTGAAAGTGGCGACATTGCCATAGGCGATGCCGTGACTGTGTTGCCGAACGGTTATCAGTCTAAAGTAAAAGCCATTCTTATTGGTGACAAGCAACTGCAAAGCGCGCAAACCGATCAAAGTGTGACGCTATTGTTAGAAGACGAAATTGACACCTCACGCGGCGATATGATTGTGAAATCAACTAGCCAGATTGCCCCGGTTAAACAGATTGAAGCGCATGTATGCTGGCTTTCAGAGACACCGCTATCGCCTGCCCGTACTTATGTGATTCGCCATACTACGCGTGAGAGCAAGGCCAAAGTTGGAAGTATTCAATATAAAATCGATGTGAATACCTTAGAACAACAGGCGTCTACCGATTTAAAAATGAATGATATCGCGCGCATTTCGTTTAAGCTGGCGCAGCCGTTAATGGTAGATAGCTATAGCAAAAACCGTGCAACAGGCGCGTTTATTGTGATTGATGAAACCACCAACAACACGGTTGGCGCGGGCATGATTATATAAATTCATGGTTGTATAAATTAAAGAATAGATTAGAATTTAAATAGATTAAGATTGAGGAAATAAAAATGACTTATGTCGTGACCGAAAACTGCATTCAATGCAAATTTACCGATTGTGTGGATGTCTGCCCTGTCGATTGCTTTGTAGAAGGCCCTAATTTTTTGGCCATCAACCCAGATGAATGCATTGATTGCACTCTATGCGTGGCAGAGTGCCCCGCTGAAGCGATTTTTGCTGAGGACGATGTGCCAGCAGACCAGCAACAGTTCATCGCGCTAAATGCACGTCTAGCTAAAATCTGGCCAGTGATTACCTCACGCAAACCTGGGTTAGAAGATGCTGATGCCATGAATGGGGTACCAGGTAAACTGGAACTGCTCATCGAATAGGTTCTTACCTACGCTGTATGATTGAACAAAAAAGGAGGCTTTGCCTCCTTTTTTATTGCCAAAACTACTATACAAAATCAATGCATATGTTACTTTAATGCGTATGGAAATGATTCAACACTTAGCACTTGCAGGTGGTTTAAGCTGGGCCAGTGGCTTGCGCCTTTACCTGACTGTATTTGCAGTGGGCCTGCTTGCCAAATTTGGCTATATCGACTTACCTGCCGCACTCAATATCCTCAGCAACCCAGTGCTAATTGGGCTTTCTGGAATATTAGCGGTCACTGA
>JAKFDL010000048.1:0-8149 GCA_036676175.1 Methylotenera sp.
CTTAATTCAAACGTTAGGCAGCGCATGAAAGATGCTCGCAACCGACTGAAGAATGCAGAGCTTCTATCGCTCATCGGGGCTTGCGTGGCTGCCGGCGGCATTGCCCTGTTCCTCCAATCCTGGCTAGAGCCGTTCAAGCTATTCCTCTTGCTCGGCGGTTTGGCGGTGCATGCGGCAGCGATGTTCTATCGACAGCGCCTGGAGAGATCTGCGGGTAACGCGTTGACCCGCTGGGGAAAATGGCTGTACTGGTCTTGCTGGCTCATCCTGGCAATACTTGCCTTCTACATTTTGGCAGTTGGTCCCTAGCCGGTCCGCTGCCTGCCAGTTCATTCAAGCGTTAGACATCAAAATACTTCTAAATATTTACCCTGTGACCCGCATGAATATTGCCTCTCATGGTATGTTTAAATCAGTTTAAATAGCCTAGTTCTTTCAATTTTTCACCAAACTTCTCACTGACCACCGCATAGCCTTTTGCATTTGCATGTATTTGGTCGGCTTTTAAAGCTCTATCTGAAAGTACATCTGAAAACACATCTGCTATTAGTGGTGTATTGGTTTCTTTGGCCAGCTTTTCATACAAAGGATGATCGGACAAACTGCCAACCGCCGCCTTAAACGGGCTAATTTCTGGAATAGCCACCAAAATAGCCTGAATACCTTGTGCTTTGGCAAGCCCCAATATGCTATTTAAGTTCTGCGCAATCTCCATGGGCGAGGTTTGATGCAGCAAATCGTTACCACCCAACTCTACTATCAGTAACTTTGGTTGGTAAACTTCCAGCAAATCTGGCAACCGCGCTAACCCCCCTGCTGTGGTGTCACCTGGCACGCCTTCATTAATAATATTCCAGCCTGTGGTTTTAGTTAATAAGCTTGGGTAATCCTCAGCTTTATTTGCACCAGTACCGTAACTTAAACTATCGCCCAATATCAAAACAGTTGCGCCGGCAGGAATAGCAGGATATTTTTGTATATCTTTGCCACAGCTGGCTAATGCAAAAATAAATAGCAGTGTAGAAAAAAATAGATAGATGAGTTTTTTCATTCTCTACGCCTTAAAAATTATAAAACAATGCCGCCAGAATCTTTATGGATATTGGTTTGCAGGGCATCTGTAATTTACAATAAAAAAGCCAAGCAACGGCTTGGCTTTTATTACGCGATTAATCAATTAAACTGAAAATGAGCTACCGCAGCCACAAGTGCTTTGCGCTTGCGGGTTACGAATCACAAATTGTGAGCCTTGCAGATTATCCTGATAATCAATCTCTGCACCCATTAAATATTGCAA
This sequence comes from Methylotenera sp., assembly GCA_036676175.1. GTDB lineage: Bacteria > Pseudomonadota > Gammaproteobacteria > Burkholderiales > Methylophilaceae > Methylotenera_A. The sequence goes on from JAKFDL010000048.1 coordinate 1,298, forward strand.
GCTCATTGGATCGATTAATAGCGTGACAGTATCTTTCATCACTTGCGTGTCGTCGTCATTCACTTCTTCTTCAAACGTAAAACCGTATTGAAAGCCTGAACAGCCACCACCGCTGACAAACACGCGGAGTTTAAGGTCTGGTGAGCCTTCTTCTTCTATCAGCTCTTTCACTTTTTTGGCTGCGTTATCGGTAAAGATAAGCGGGGTTGGCATTTCAATATCTTGCAGGTCGGCTACTGTATTCATGGTTGACTCCTTAAACTACTTTAATCTCTGACTATAAGTTGGGGCTAATGTTCAAATTACAATGGTGCTTATTTACACGGCTTAAATCTAAAAGTTATTGCGGTTCTTCTTGCATATTATCACCCATATACACCAGCTTACCTTCTATCACCGCGCCTGTGTGCATCTCGAGCGATTTGTAGTGTAAATCACCCGTGATGCGCGCTTTAGTTTGCAGCTCGATAAAGTGGCTGGATTTAACTGTGCCAATCACTTTGCCATTCAATACAATTTTTGCAGCGGTTACGGCACCTTCTATACGGCCGTGTTCGCTTAATATCAAGGTACTTGGGTTGCCATTTTGCTCGGCTACATCGCCCTGAATAGCGCCGTCTACACGTAAACCACCATTAAAACTTAAATCGCCTTCTATGCGTGTATCGCCACCCACCAGAGTATCGATACGGTTATCTATTTTGTTGGCTTTTTTAAAAAACATTACTTATCCTCGTACCTTAAACAGTGCTAATTTGACCTTTTGCCCAACATATTTTTATAAAAGAATAATTCTTCTTTTGTTTTAATGTTGTCATCTTGAACGCTTGCAAGCTCTTTGGCAAGCGTATTGTTAGTGGCCAACTCTACCTGTAGCTCGCGTTGCGCACCCACTAATTTAGATTGCAAGTCTTTATTTTCTTGTGTGGCTTGTACAAGTTTTTCCCGAATGTTCTCATTATCGTGCAACATCCAATAGGCAATGGCATAGCCCAAAACCACACACAACAATGCCAGCAAGATTCTAAAATACCAGGGCCGCTGCGAACGCACCGCCACTTGTTTGGCGGTGAGTCCAAAGTGACGGCGAATATTACGGCGGACTGGTTTCACGTTTTATTTAGGCCTTATGGTAAAAGTGGCACGACTTGTAAACCCGCGTTCTCGGCAATGCCAAACATAATATTCATATTTTGCACCGCTTGGCCTGCTGCGCCTTTTACTAAGTTATCTTGCACGACGATGATCGTTAAGTATCCTGTATCGGCTTGTTTATGCAAGGCAATACGTAATTGGTTGGCACCTCGCACGGAACGTGTTTCGGGCAAGTTGCCAGCGGGTAATACATCAACGAATTGTTCGTTTTCATAGCGCTTTTCATACAAAGCCTGCAAATCAAGACCGTTGGCTTTTGTAGAAAGTTTCACATAAATCGTCGAAAGCATGCCGCGTATCATCGGTACCAAGTGCGGCACAAAAATAAACTGTAATTGCTCACCCGCCAATTTAGTTAATTCTGCATGTATTTCAGGGTGATGCCTGTGCCCCGCCACACCATAAGCTTTCATATTATCGCTGGCTTCTGCAAACAGGGAAGCCACTTCAGCTTTTCTACCAGCGCCAGACACACCAGATTTTGCATCGGCAATAACAGGCACGGACAGATCAATCAAACCTTGTTCTAGTAATGGCGCTAAGCCCAATAAAACAGTGGTGGGATAGCAACCTGGGTTACCAATCACCTTGGCGTGTTTAACCTGCTCGCGATACAGCTCTGGGATACCGTATACGGCATCTTTTAGAATATTGGCACAACTATGCGGCATTTTGTACCATTGCTCAAACACGGCTACATCTTGCAGCCTAAAATCGGCAGCCAGATCGATGACTTTAACACCAGCTGCCAATAACGCTGGTGTTTGCGACATGGCTACGCCATGTGGCGTAGCAAAAAATACCACATCGCATGCATTTAAATTGGCCGTTGCAGGGTCGGTAAATACTAAATTAACCAGCCCACGCAAGCTTGGAAACATATCGGCTACAGGCAGACCTGCATCACCACGCGAGGTGATCGCAGTCATTTCGACTTGCGGGTGCAATGCCAATAGGCGCAACAGCTCAACACCCGTATAACCAGTGCCGCCAACAATGCCTACTTTAATTTTTGAACTTTGCATAATATTTAATAATACCAAACTTACTATATAAATAAAAAAGGCCGCTAACGCGACCTTTTTTATTACTAGACGCCTTAATATTAGCGTTTAGAGAATTGTTTGCGGCGACGCGCTTTACGTAAGCCCACTTTTTTACGCTCTACTTCACGTGCATCACGAGTTACAAAACCAGCTTGCGACAAAGCACTTTTTAGCGCCGCATCGTAATCAATCAAGGCACGCGTAATGCCGTGACGCACTGCACCAGCCTGACCAGATTCACCGCCACCAATTACGTTGACCATGATGTCAAAGCTAGTGGTGTTTTCTGTTAGCTCTAGTGGTTGACGTAAAATCATGCGTGAAGTCACGCGTGAGAAATATTCATCCACGGGCTTATCATTCACAATGATATTGCCTTTACCTGTTTTTAAAAACACGCGCGCTACTGAGCTTTTGCGGCGGCCTGTACCATAATTATATTTACCAATCATTCTGGGTTTACCTTAATTGTAAGTGCTAAATAGTCAACGCTTTTGGTTGTTGTGCTGCGTGTTCATGCTTGTCGCCAGCATAAACTTTCATTTTTTTAATCATTGCATAGCCCAAAGGGCCTTTTGGCAACATGCCTTTTACCGCTTTTTCTAATGCGCGACCTGGGAACTTGTCTTGCATTTTAGAGAATGTTGTTGTACTGATGCCGCCTGGGTAACCAGAGTGGCTGTGATATAGCTTGCCTTCAGCCTTAGCGCCTGTGACTTTAATTTTGTCCGCATTGATTACAACAATGTAATCACCTGTGTCCGCATGTGGCGTATAAATGGTTTTATGTTTACCGCGCAAACGGTGCGCACATGCACTTGCCAAGCGGCCTAGTACTAAATCGGTTGCGTCAATCACAAACCAATCACGTTGCACTTCATGTGATTTAGCAGAAAAAGTTTTGCCAGAAAAAATATTCATATTCAAAAATCCAAGCACTATGCCAATTGCATAGCTTTAAAAAATCAAGAGGGCGGATTATATGCTTTTGCTGTAAAGCTTGTCAATTATAAAGCGTGGATTATTTGCGCTTTTTTATTTAACCAGTAATTCAACTATATAAACCAGGCAAAAATAAGCTTTCAGACGATATTTAAGTTGGCACGCAGATTGCTAATACCCATATATCAGGTGTCATTAAAGACATTTTCTAAATACTAATGAACTAGCTTTTGTACTTGATGAATAGGTAAACACCATGCATAAAAATTATACACTTAAACAGGCCGTTAAAACAGCAATTGCAATGTTGACGATGAGCGCGCAAACCAATGTGCTAGCGCTTGGGCTGGGTAATGTAGAAGTACATTCGCATTTAGGGCAACCTTTACGCGCCAGTATTAAAGTGCAAGGTGCTAGTGAACTTAAAAACGTTAATTGCTTTAGCGTGGTAAACGACGGTGCTGCCGAAAACCAATTAGACGGTGCAAATTTTAAACTTTCAAAAGTTGTCGATGATGTTGCAATTTTGACAGTGACTACGAACCAAGTGCTGAACGAGCCGATTATGAACCTCAGCATTGCCACAGAGTGCGAAGCTAATATGCGCCGAGATTATGTATTGTTACTAGACCCACCATTGACAGTCGAAATTGAAAACACTGTAGATGATGGCGCTTTTAATGAGCTTGCAGACGATAATACCAGTGCTGCAGTTGTAAACCCACCTAAAAGCAATAAAGCAGCGCAAACAGTTAAAGTGACGAAAGCCAATAAAAAATCCGTAACGTCTGCTCCAGCCAGCACTACAAAAAAAGACATTGTGTTAACCGCAGGTTATAGCGATATTAAGCCTGTTGAAGCTGCTCAAATTGAACCGAAAAATACAGTTGCAAAAGAAAACAAACCACGTTTAAGTATCTCTAGTGGCGAAACTTTTGCCATGCCATCCAATAATCCGCAATTACGCATGGACAAGCAATTGCAGTTTACGCCTGAAAATGCACCAGTATCTCTACAAAATGCACTGGCCGGTAATATTGAAATCAATGATGAAGTAACGGTCATGAACAACCGTATGGCGCATCTAAAAAAACAAATTGATGATTTAGCACAAACTAACCAAACGCTTAAATACGAAAATCAGGCACAACAACAACAGCTAGAAGAAGCAAATTCTGCAAAAAAAAGCTTGGATTGGCTGGGTTATCTTTTAGGTGGCGCCTTATTATTGACTAGCACTAGCATTGCCAATAAATGGCGCGTACGCCGTCAGGAACGTCTATTTGAAGAGAAGCGGTTTGCATTGACATCCGAGCACTTAAGTCCATTAGACGGTCTAAATGTTGACGATAGTTTATTTGATTTTGATAAAAAACAAGGTTTGGGTAATAATCCAGAAAACGCAACTGGCGCCTTCGTTGGCAAAAGTGACAGTCTGTTTACATCCTCAACCGCAGAAATACAAACGCAATTTTCAGTGGAAGAATTTGATGATGAACAAAATATTCTCGACCACGCCGATGTGTTTTTAACACATGGCCGTACCACCTTAGCAATTCAGCTTTTGCAAAACCATCTTCTTGAAAATCCTAAAAAATCTGTTACTGAGTGGCTATTTTTACTGGATTTATTGGCCAAAGAGAACTTGCAAGAAATGTATAAGCAAACTGCGCTGGAATGTAAAGAACATTTCAACATTCGCATCGCAGCGTTTACTAATGATGAAGGCAGCGCCAAGCAGCACTTAGAGGATTTTCCACGTGTAATAGCGGGCTTAGTAGATGTGTGGGGCACACTGGCAGCACAAGTGTATTTAGATGACCTGATTTATAACAGCCGCCTTGAAAACCGCGTTGGCTTTGAAAAAACCGTGTTAGAGGAACTTTTATTACTTAAATCTATTGCTCAAGAAATTGGCAATGGTGCGCAAGTGATTCAGCTAGATGATAAAAAAATGGCGATTAAAGCACAAAAAGAAGCAAAACTTGCGGCTGATAAAGAAGAAAGAATCAGAAAAGCCAATGAGCTCATCGAGAAAAAATCTGCAGAAAGCCAAGCATTGGCTCAGCAAGAAGACCCAGTAGCATTGTTTGAATTTACATTAGCTGAATACACCAGTTGATTTACAGCTAAGCGCTCAACTTTTAAAAGGCGCCACGAAAATAATACTGTGCGGCCAAACCGATAAAAATGGCCAAGCCAATCCAGTTATTCTGTAAAAATGCTTTAAAGCAATTTGCTTTATCACGATTCTTAATCAAGACATATTGCCTGAAAGTCAATAGCAAGGCTGCGATTAGGCCAATGTAGTATAGCTTGTTATAACCCATGAATCGGCCAATATACATGAGCAAACCCAACATAATGGCATAGCAAATCATCACTGCCAGTACATCATATTTACCAAAAAATATCGCCGATGACTTAATGCCAATTTTTAAGTCGTCGTCGCGGTCTACCATGGCATATTGCGTATCATAAGCAATCGCCCAAAAGATGTTGGCCGCTAACAAAACCCAAGCCAGTGGCGGAATATAATCATTCACTGCCGCAAATGCCATGGGGATACCAAAACCAAATGCTACCCCCAAATAGGCTTGCGGAATCGCCAAAAAACGTTTGGTAAAGGGGTAAGTTGCTGCTAAGAATAATGCAGCAAATGACAATAAAATTGTTTTTTGATTGAGCAGCAATACCAAGCAAAAAGCCACTAAAGCCAATCCGGCAGCTAGCAAATAAGCCTCTCTGACGCTCACTTCGCCCGTTGCCAAAGGCCGGCTCTTAGTGCGCTCCACCAAACCATCGTATTGACGATCTGCAATATCGTTCATCACACAGCCGGCGCTACGCATCAGTACAGCACCCGTAATAAATATCAGCAACGTGATCCAATCAGGTAAGCCACGACTTGCCATCCACAGCGCCCACAACGTCGGCCACAACAACAACAATATACCGATTGGCTTATCTAATCGCATTAGGCGCTCATATGCGTCAAGTTTTTTAATGATGTTTTGAGTGCCCATTTGTGTTGTTACTTATTGCAATAACTGTTTTAAAAAAACTTCGGTGACGAGAATTCTAGCGCAATTTAATTGGAACACCGAACGCCTTGCCCATAACACATTTGGTATATTTGCCGCATGCTCTGTAACCCGCATGTATATTGGGTGGTGGCGCGGTAATTTTTTGTACTCTAACGGCGTACGTTTCACTTTGGGATTTGCAAATAAAGCGGCACCCAATGGTTTATTGCCTAATTTACCAAAACCACGCCATGCCCCGCGTAAGCTTGTATGTGGCAGCACGCTGTGCGCAAACACAACGGCTTGCTCGTTACCCATCAGCAAGACTTCACGAATCAGCGCATGCCGATTACTTTTCAAGCGAACCTGCCTGAGTTCGTCTGTAAAAGCCTTTGCATTTTTTAGCAACACTGGCTGCACTGCAAAATCAGCATAACGTGCTTTTAAACGTGCGGTGAGTGAACCATTATCAACCAGCCAGTGGCGTAAATTTCCACTGTTCAGCGGTTTAGTCAGCCAATTCGATTTTCTGTGTTGTGGGCGAATGGGTAACTTCATTTACACTTTCACCAACTCACCCGCATGACTCATCCATCGCTTTAAATGGGCCTCTACCGCTTTTGGGTATTCTTTTATCAAGTTATCCGCCACATTTTTAGCGACCTCTAACAAATCGGCATCGC
>JAKFDL010000049.1:0-15032 GCA_036676175.1 Methylotenera sp.
CGCCGTGGCCTGGGCCAGCGAGGAAAATGGCATTGAGGTCATACTTGTTAATTAGCCGATTCATATGCACATAGGCAAAACTCAAGCCTGGGCTTGAACCCCAGTGTCCCAGCAGCCGTTGTTTAATATGCTCAGATTTAAGCGGGTGTTTTAATAGTGGGTTGTCGCGCAAATAAATCATGCAGGCTGCTAAATAGTTGCAGGCACGCCAATAGGCATCAGTAGCCTGTAGCTCCTGATGCGAAAGTTGTATTTTTTTTAGTGGGGCGTTCATGTCATGTTTTTGCCTTTATGCATTTGCTTACTCAAGATTTCTTTTGGCTTTGAGCTTAGTTCTGACTAATAAAACAGGAACAGGGCTTGTTCGCGCTATCGTCTCAGCATCGCTGCCCATCACTAAGCGCTCAATACCGCGCAAGCCATGTGTGCCCATGACAATCAAATCCGCACGGCATTTATTTGCGTAATTCAAAATGGATTTGTATATTTGGCCTTTAGTAGAAGTAACCAATTTAGCGCTAGTAGAAATGCCAGCCAATTTAGCGGTTTCTGTTGCCTGCGTTAGAATTTTTTTGCCATGCTCACTCAATATTGCAGTAAGGTCTATATAGTTTAAATCCCCCGTTGCATCCACTATCGGAAAGTAGTTATCGACCACGTGCAGAAAATGTAAATTAGCTTTTTGATCTTTTGCAAGCGCAATGGCATGCGCCATTCCGCAATCTGATGTTGAGCTGCCGTCGATAGGGCAGAGGATTTTTTTATACATAAATGCCACCTTTCAAAAAACTAACACCATGTAAATATAGACTTTAGTTTTAACCGCTATGAATAGCTTGAAAATTCGCTAAAATTAAGGGGTTCTTACGCAGCACATGGGTAATTTCATCATCAGGATAACCCACTACTATAGGCGCTACTGCAGAAAAATTTTCTGGAATATTCAACTTAATTTTTGTTTCTGGCGTGTTTAGCGCAGGCAGAGCGCTACCAATCACGCATGTACCTAACCCCATGGCGCAAGCAGCTAGCATGAGGTTTTCTGCAGCTAGCCAGCAATCAGCTTCATAGGATGGTGCTGTCGTTTTGCCACAAATCAAGATGAGCGTACTTGCATCATAAAAAACATTAAAACTAGGGGAAGTAAAAACATCAAACGAGCGACCATCTCGTTCCAAGCCCATTTCTTTCACCTCTGCAACAAACAGTGGTTTGGCTTCATCAGATAAGCTTCTTAATAACTGAGGGTCCTGAACAATCACGAATGCCCAAGGCTCTTGATGTATTGCGGTCGGGGCACGCACTGCTGCTTCTAATAGAATCTTAATGGTTGTTCTATCAACCCTACGTGCCTTATAGCGGCGAACAGAACGTCTGGCAAGTATGGTTTCAAAAACGGTCATTTCTACTTTAGGTAATGGCATCAAATAACCCCAAGCATGTACATTGCAAAATACTTATTTGTGGAGAGCGTTCCATAGTCTTGCGAACCCCCAGCCAACTATATAGCCAATCGAAGCTGTTAATGCAACCAAGAGCAATGCTGTGCTGACATTGAACTCTTCAATAACGTAATCTAGCTTAATAAAGTGCAACCGCAGGATGAAGTCAGTCACTATTTGTGCCCAGCCACTTGCTACAAGCAATGCCCACGCTAAGTGCAAACCGCCAAGGAGCATTGCAAGACATAGACCCGCTTTGATCTGATGTAAATTATTCATCGTCGCCTCCTGGTTAATATTCAGTTATTTCGCTATGCCTGAATAAGTTAGTGAACACAGTAGCAAGATTTTTTTAACTAGGTAATCCGCGCTAACACGTATATTTAATATGAGGGTGGTGCTATTTTTGAAGGGCTGTGCAATTTAATGTGCAGTTGCAATACTTAAGTTTCAGCCATAACGGTTTTGGTGGTTATCACCAACTTATTCGGGCTAGCACGTATATTAATTGTTGAAAGGAAAGTCTAGACTCGTACCGTGAACTTGACGAATTCTCGTGAACGTGACGTATTCCGAGGGGCTAAAATGAAATTCAACACACGTGGCATTTCTGTTCTTTTATTTGTTGGTATTTTATTATTCAGTTGCTCTCAGCAAGAAGACCCAACTAAACCTGCACCAATAAAAACCCACGTTATCCAAAGGGTGTCGAATTAATCTATCTGCTTACTTTCATGGACAATGCGAGCTAAATCAAGTAGGTTAACGGCACCAGTTTTCTGCATAATTTTGGACTTGTGAATTTCAACCGTGCGGTGGCTGATGCCTAATTGACGTGCAATATGCTTGTTAGGATGACCTTGTACCGCCAGCAGCATCACATCGCGCTCACGGTCAGTAAGGTGGGCAAGATGTGACAGCGCCTCTTGGTGATTTGCATTTTCTGACAACAATGTTTTGGACTTTTGAATTGCAGCATTAATAGCAGTAATCAGTTTTTCGCGCGTCACAGGCTTGGTAAGAAAATCCACTGCGCCAGCCTTTATGGCTTGAACACTCAAGGGAATATCGCCATGCCCAGTCAGAAAAATAACCGGCAGTAAGATATGACGCGTCAACATTGATTGATGTAACTCCATGCCGTCCATGCCAGACATGCGGATGTCTATAATGGCGCAACCACAAGCCTCTGGCTGATATGAGTTTAGAAAAGTCTCTGCGCTATCAAAAGTCTGCACATCTATATTTTCCTGTGCAATCATTAGGGATAAGGAATCTCTAACAGCAGAATCGTCATCTATTATAAAAATAGTGGGCTTAGGCATGCTCATGGCGCAAAAGGTAAAGTGAAATGAAATTCCGCACCTGACTTAGTGTTTGCGCCCAGCCAGAGCTGGCCACCGTTCGCTTCAATCAGTGCGCGGCTAATGGCAAGCCCCATACCAATGCCGGTGGGCTTGGTGGTAAAGAAGGGCTCAAATATGCGCTTCACTAATTCTTGGTTCACGCCAGACCCACAATCTTTTATGGTCACGTGCGCCATACTCAGGTCTTGATGTGTTTTTACTGTAACCGTTATTTTAGAGTCGGCCGCTTTCGCTTCACGCATTGCTTCCACCGCATTTCTTAACAAATTGACGAGTACTTTTTGTATTTGAATTCGATTAGCTAAAACCGCAGGCATATTCTGCTCTAGTTTTAGTATGGGTTGAAATTCTTTATAGCCATCACCTTTGGTAATGTTCAATGCATCTTGTACAGTGAGATTTAAATCAAACCGTTCGGTAATTAATTCGCCCTCCTGCAGAAAAGCAATGAGTTCATGTAAGCTCGTGCCAGCGCGTTGCGCTTGAGCGACACAACCTTCTAATGCACGTTTTAGTAACTCGGGGTTATTGTTCGCATTACTCAGCGCATGTAATGCCACATCACTATAGGCGGAAATGGCCGCCAGTGGCTGATTAAGATCATGCGCGATAGCAGAGGCTGTGTGCGAGGCAATCTGCTGCTTGTAAAATGACTCTGTCTCAACACGTTGCACATGCAGGTTTTTTTCTATTATTTTGAGTTCAGTAATGTCTCGCGCTACGCCGACAAACCTGACTGCCTCGCTGTTCTTGAAGTGCATTTCGCCTACTGTAGATATCCAGCGCTCAATACCATCATTGGGGTTAGTAATGCGATATTCCATGTTGTATTTACCGTCACCAGATGGATCAGAGCAGCGATCAAACTCAATTTCCCTGGCTACCCGATCTTCTGGGTTAATTGCATTGATAAACTCCTCGTAACTAATCGGTTTATCAGGCTTTCCACCCCATAACTGCTGAATTTTTTCATCACAATGAAATACATGACTTTTTGGGTCCAGATCAAAAACGCCTAAGTTTGCAGCCTGCTTGGCTAACTGCAACCTTTCCTCGCTGGCACGTAAAGCCTGCTCTGCTTCACGTCGCTTATCTGCAGCATAAAAAGTGATTAGGATATAGAGTTGATTTTGCGTTTTAATTGGGCTAAGACCAATATCTACTGCCAGTTCTTTGCCACTGCTACTTTGGGCGAAAAGGTCTCGACCGTTGCCCATGGAGCGTTTTTCTGGGGCCTTGAAAAAAGTGTCGCGATATTGTTGATGGTGACCACGGAATCTATGCGGTATAAGCGACTCGACAGCAAGGCCGCAGATGCTTGCTTCGCTGTATTCCAGTAGCTCCAACGCAGCGAGGTTGGCTTCGACTACTTGGCCAGCGCTATCCACCAGTAGCATGGCATCTGCTGCTGCATCGAATAGCACTTTAAAGCTTAAGGCTTCTAGTGGGCTGGTCAAATTATCTCTATCTAAGATTATGCTAGCTGTTTAGCAGTCTAGATAAAAACAGTAGCACTGTCTATAAGCCTACTCGTATAAGGGTTTGCCCTTACGTGTTTGCACGAATGTATTCGTGTTAGACAATCTAGTAAATTACCCACACTGACAGTGTTTTAGGAACTGTAAGTTAATCATTTTGGCGTCTTGTAATGCTAGGCGATAAGATCAATAAATGGGTATAACGCTGACTAGGGTTGAGAAGAGTATTTTTGGCTAAAAACCCAAGCCAAAAAGTTAAGGAAGAAGTGAAATGAACGTTCAACTTGATGAAACTAAAGTTAAACAAAATTCTTTTATTAATAGTTATGTAAGCGCTAAACCAGCCATTAACATTCACGGTCCAGCGGTTTTAACACTGCTTCAAAACGGCATAATTCTGGCGTGTAATAAAGCATGCGGGGCGTTGCTGGATGTTGAGCCCGAGAGACTTGTCTGGCAGCCTATTTCAAGATTATTACCACAACTAGCAGATATTTCTTTGATACTGGATCAGAAGATTAATCCATATTTGAAGTTTTTATCTGTGGCAGGACATCGATTTGATGTGGTCAGCACTAATGGTAAACACATTGCCTGTGAATTGTTTTTTTCTGTGGTGGATGATTTTGGAGGATGCTGCTTACAAATCACTATGGAACCATTCCGGCAAAGACAAGCTGCAACGCTACGCCATTTAAGGGCATATTAAGTCATTTGAAAACACATTTATTAGGAGGGCATCATGGACACAGCAACAAAAGGCAACGTACTAGTAAAAACTAGCAAAAAAGAGGCAGAAAAGACCTCTTGGCCAGTTTTACAACACCCGATTGCAGAAATGGAACATGCATTTAACCGTCTTTTAGGTAGACGTAACTGGCCATCACTGAGCCGCTGGAGTGATTTTCCATCGTTTGAAAACATGCTAGATATTAAAGATATACGTATGCCCAGTTTGGATGTGATAGATCGCGATAATGAAATAGTGGTGCGCGCGGAAATCCCCGGTATCGAGAAAAAAGATATCGATGTTTCGCTCAGCGACAATATGCTCACCATAAAGGGTGAATCTAAAAAAGAGGAAAAAGAAGAGAAGGGTGACTATTATAGGCACGAGATTTCAAGCTCTTCCTTTGCTCGCTCGGTTTCTGTGCCATCTAACGTAGAAGCATCAAAAATAGTCGCTAATTTAAAAGATGGAGTACTTGAAGTTAAGCTACCTAAGTCTGAGTCTTCTAAACGGCGAAAAATTGCAGTTCAGTAATAGCTAAATGAGGATGTTTTAGGAGAAAAAAATGGAAAAATTAATTGACGAAGCCAGCAAAGAGCAATTAGTTAACGACTTTAAAGTTGTTGTAGCAGATGCAGAGGCTTTGCTAAAAGCAACGGCTGGACATGGCAGCGAAAAGATAGCCGAGGTGCGCGCTAAAGCAGAAAAATCACTTACTGTAGCGAGAGCCAGAATGGCTGAGGCACAATCGATAGTGTTGGCAAAAAGCAAAGAGGCCGCAAAGGTCACTGATACTTATGTGCATGAACACCCTTGGAAGTCTATTGGAACTGCCGCTGCTGTTGGTGTTGTCATTGGCATGCTTATCGGTCGTCGCTAGTGAGCCAACCATTGTTGATTTTTTGAGATAACAATGGCTGCCGATGACAAGGGTTTGTTTGAATCGCTAAGAGTGTTTGCAACCACTTTAGTGACTATTGCACATACGCGGCTTGAGCTGCTTTCTTTAGACTTTGAAGAGGATAGGGCGCATTTATTTGCGCTGGTAGTGCAGTACTTAATTGCGGCTTTTTTCCTTGTGGTGGGATTGGTCATTGCCATCATATTGATTGTTTTTGCTTTGTGGGAAAACCACCGCTTATTCGCACTCTCCCTAGTGGCAGGGTTTTTTTTGCTCATGGGTTTTGGCATAGGGTGTTATGCCATGTACAAATCCAAAACAAAACCTAGGTTGTTTTCAGCAAGCCTGTCGGAGCTGGCTAAAGATCAGCAGGCGCTTGATTCAAAATGAGGGTGTTCTTGATGAGATGGGGCCATGAATAATAAGCTACTTTTACTGGTGCAGCGGCGTGAGCGTTTGGTGTTCGAAGCAGATCTGCAGCGGGTGCGATTGGCGCAAGCTGTAGAAGCTTGGCGCGGGCCTTTGGCTTTGGCTGACCAAGGACTGGCTGCGATAAGCTTTATCAAGAGCCACCCATTTTATGTGGCAGGAATCAGTGCGATTATTGTCAGGTTATTCAGGAAGAGTTTTATCGGAAAATGGTTTTCGCGTGGAAAGCTTGCTTTGCAACTTGCGCGAAAGTTGCAAAGTATTTTTTTTGCATGAATAAATTAGGAGCTAATAATGAAAGCAAATGTTGGTAGCGTAGACCGTATTTTAAGAGCGATTGTAGGCCTCGTTTTGATAGGCCTGACAATGACTGGCACGATTGGAATCTGGGGTTGGGTTGGTGTAATTTTGCTTGCCACCGGGATATTTAGCTTCTGCCCTACTTACAGTTTGCTAGGCATTAAAACTTGTAAGCATGATTAATAAAGTGGCACATTTATCTGACTTAAATGCATAAGGAGGGCAAGTAATGACACTGCAAAAATGGTTAATATTTTTAATATTGTTGAGCAACGTCAGTGCTCATGCGGTTGCCGCACCTGCCGAAAAATCGGATGAAACATCTGATGTGGCAGTTCAGAAAGCTGAAAGCGACGCAAAAATTGCGGTAGTGGAAGCCAAAGAGGCAGCACATAGAGCAGTAGAGTCTGCCAAGGTTGCTTTAGAAAAAACTGAGCAAGCCGTTAAAGAGGCGACACAAGAAGCGTCAGAGGCTGCAAAAGTGGCCACACATTTGTCGGAGAAAGCCGCTGAACTGGCTTTATACAAGGCGGAACAGGCAAATAAAAAAGCAACTTTGGCAACTAAACAAGCTGCTCATGAAGCTGAGAAATCAGCAAAAGAAGCAGCCAAAGCTACTAAGGAAGTCGCTCAGTTGGCTGTGGAAGCCGCTAGAAAAGTTGCTAAATCCAGCAAGCAAACTGCACAAAAAGCGATAGAAGCTACTAGAGATGCTGCAAAAAAGGCGGTGGAAGCCACCAAGCAGGCTGCTGAAAAAGCCTATGAATCGACTAATGAGAAAGAGACAAGTATTAAGGATGATGCAAAAAACAAACCCTGATAATTGAGATCACACAAGTCTGGCATTTTCAATTTAGGCATGTAATTAAAAAAAGAATTATAAAAAATGAAATTTAAAGATTACTACGAAATTTTAGGGGTTGCCCGCACAGCGAGCAGTGACGAGATTAAAAAAGCCTATCGAAAGCTCGCCCATCAATACCATCCCGATGTTTCAAAAGACCCTGCAGGCGAAGCCAAATTTAAAGAAGTGGGTGAGGCTTACGCCACCTTAAAAGATAAAGAAAAACGCGCGGCTTATGATGCTTTAGGTCGCCATTCAACCGGTGAGGAATTTAGGCCGCCACCAAATTGGGCAAGCAACCAAGCGAACTATGATGGGCAAGCTTTTTCATTTGATGATATTGATTTGGCAGATTTGTTCGCAAGTTTTTCTAAAGGGCATCGACATACGCAACACCCAGGTCAGCAGTCTGCTATGCCGGGACAAGATTACGAGATGGCAACGCAAATTTCGCTTGAAGAGGCATACCATGGCACCACAATAGAGTTAAGCTTTAAGGTGCCAGAGTACGACGCGCAAGGTCAGTTGAAGCATGTGCCGCACACGTTTAAGGCGCGTATCCCTAAAGGCATGACCAACGGCCAAAAAATGCTGCTACGCGGCAAAGGAGGCAAGGGCTATCATGGTGGCAAGGATGGTAATCTTTATTTGAATATCAGTTTCATCCCGCACCGATTATTTCGTGCAATAGGGCACGACTTATATATTGATTTACCTCTTACGCCATCTGAGGCTGCATTAGGCGCAACAGTCAAAGTACCAACTATTGATGGTGCTGTTAACCTGAAAGTGCCTGCAGGTGCTAAAACTGGACAGAAACTGCGTATAGCCAATCGCGGCTTACCTAAGCACAACCAACAACAGGGAGATCTTTTTGCAGTGATACAAATCGTAGTGCCAGCGAGCTTAAGTGACAAAGAGCGAGAATTATTTAAAGCGTTAGCAGACGCCACAACGTTTAATCCGCGCGCACATTTTGAATAGGAGATTGATCATGAGTTACAAAAGCTTGATGGTACATTTGCATATAGGGCATTCTAATACCGCTGTACTGCATGTCGCGAGAAGTATTGCAGAACATTACAAGACCGAAGTGATTGGAATTGTGGTAGGCCAGCAAACGCAGATGATTTATGGCAGAGGCTATGCGGCACTAGATTTTTTTGATCGTGAAGATGAGCAACTCGAAAAGAGAATAACCGAGGCGGAGAGTCTATTTAGAGAGGAATTTAAAGGATTTTCTAGAAAGATTGAATGGCGCTCGACAATTACCAGAGAGCCCATGGCTAATTACATTGCAGCGGAGGCACGTTGCGCGGACATGATCATTACAGGCATTTCTCCCACTGACTTTTATGAAGGCCCAGCAGGTGTGACAGCGGGTGAGATTGTGATGCAATCGGGCCGTCCTGTATTAGCTGTGCCAGTTGTCACAGAAAAATTTGTACTGGATACTATATTGGTAGGCTGGAAAGACTCGCGTGAGGCTAGACGAACAGTCGCAGATGCTTTGCCGCTATTAAGGCTGGCAAAGCAAGTTAACCTTGTAGAGATAGCTGCCGAGGCAGATTTAGAGAAAGCGGATAAGCGACTTTATGATGTTATGAATTGGCTGAGGCGGCATGACATTGCCGCAGACTACTCAGTCTCTACTTCGGTAGAAGATGATTCGACCCAGTTCATATCTATTGCAAAGCAACAAAAAGCGAATTTAGTTGTTGCAGGGGCTTATGGACATAGCCGCTTACATGAATGGGCGCTGGGTGGAGTAACTAATGAATTGCTGCAGCGTGCAGAATTTTGCTGCCTTCTATCTCACTGACACAGGACATCTATGATGAATGTTGAATATCCAGCATCAGTATTCCTTGATGAGCAGCATGAGATTTCATTGAATGATCTGGCTGAGTTATCTGGCCTATCGTTAGAGGAGTTGTATGAGCTGGTAGATAGCGGTGTGCTTTTACCGAATAACCCAGAGGATGCCATTTGGCATTTCAATAGCAACTATGTCATATCAGTACGAGCCCTTTTCAGACTGAAACAAGATTTTGAATTGGAATCAGGCTCGCTCGCCTTGATGCTGGCTTTTTTGGAGCGTATCCGCATACTTGAGCATCAGTTAAACAAGCATTAGCTACTTTGAATAAAGCGTCACAGTAAGTCCCGAATTAGTTGGTTTAACATAGGCTCAGGTTTTAATTTTGCTTGGAGGAAGGTTACAACGACCTGCCTGCTGGTTTGGTGTATTCAAGCAACTCTAACGCAGCATCGCTGGCCTACTACATATCCTGAACTGTCAGCCAATAACGTGGCATCGGCAGCAGTATCAAAAAGTTTTTGAAAACTTAAGTCATGAAGTAGATTCGTCACATCCGCCCTGATCGTTAGTAACGATTCTGTAGTTTACTTATATTGTAGGATTTTCACATTACTCTGCAATGGCGCTATAAGGGCTTACCCTTACGTGTTTGCACGAATTTATTTTGCTCAATTAAAGATATAAATTGTCAACATTGATAGCGACTTAAAAATTGCGGAGTGGATATTCTATGCAAACTATTAAAGCTTCTCGGGAGGTAGATCATATGACCAGCATTAGAAAAGGGTCAAATACTAAATCTAAATCAACTAATAAAGTTCCTCATCCTAAAACTGAAGACATTGCTTTACGAGCTTATTACAAGGCCGAAGCGCGTGGATACGAGCCTGGTCATGAAATTCAGGATTGGCTCGACGCTGAAGCAGAAATTACAAGGGAAATAAAAGAGAAATAAACGGCTTATATTTGTTGGATTGAATATTGTATGAAAAAGTGGGGAATTAGAAATATATAAATCTTATTCAATAGGAAATTCTTATGCGTTACAAACGCTTGATGGTGCATCTACATATGGGTCAATCGAATGTTGCTGTTCTGAAGGTCGCCAGAACAATCGCTGAGCGCCTTAATGCAGAAGTAATTGGGATTATGGTGGGTCAGCAAACACAGATGATTTATGGTAGAACCTATTCAATGCTCGATTTTTTTGATCGAGAAGATAAACATATTCAAAAAAAATTAAGTGAAGCGGAAGCAAAATTCCATCTTGAGTTTGAAAGTTTCTCTAGAGCGACTGAATGGCGATCAATTATTACAAGAGAGCCAATGACCGATTACATTGCAGCTGAAGCTCGCAGTACAGATATCATCATTACAGGAATCTCCCCTACTGATTCTTATGAGGGGTATGTAGGAGCGTCAGCGGGTGAATTGGTTTTAAAGTCAGGTCGGCCAGTGCTGACTATTCCAATAGCAATTGAAAAACTTTCATTGGATAACGTGTTAATCGGTTGGAAAGATACCCGCGAAGCAAGGCGGGCAATCATAGATTCATTACCGCTATTAAGGTTAGCAAAACAAGTAACTATTATAGAAATAGCGCCTGAAGCTGAAATAGTTGCTGCTAACGAACATCTTCATGATGTCGTTAAATGGCTTATGTGTCATGACATTACGGCAGAACGTCAAGCTTATATAACTCATGATAATGATGTGACGGATTTTTTTGAAATTATTCAAGAACACAATCCGACTTTAGTGGTTGTAGGTGCTTATGGACACAGTCGACTGCACGAGTGGGTGCTGGGTGGTGTCACTAATGAATTATTACGCCAATCAAATGTTTGCTGTTTGTTATCGCATTAATTAGTTTTTTGAAAGTCAGCCGCCTCAAAACACAATTTTATTCTTAAGGACACCTTATCCGTGAAATTTTTAATATGTACAGTTTGTTTTATTAGTACGTTTGCCATGGCTGAAGACATGACAAGTCAAGATTATTTGAGTAACAAAAAAACGATTGAATCGAATTATCATATGGCCTTAAACCACTGCAAAACTTTAGAATTGAATGCAAAAGAAGTCTGTCTCGCGGAAGCAGATGCTAAGAAAGATATAGATAATTCTGAGCTGTTGGCTGATTATAAACCTACTGTGAATTCCCGCCATCATGCAATGATTGTGCGTGCGGAATCAAATTATAAAATAGCATTAGCTAAATGTAATATGGATTCTATTCTAGATAAAATAGAATGCCAGAATACAGCTACCTCAGAAAAGGAGAAAGAGGTTGATCGCGCTAATAGTTTTTGGAATCGATTTAAGCTTTAAACTCTTAAAGAAATGTGAGGGCAAAAAATCTCTCATTAAATCCTTTTTAAGCGCATCGTTCAGCAAGTTAAGAATCACTCGAAAACTGTCGATTTTGGTTCCCTTTTATGCAATATAAAGAGCAAACCAACGCTCAGATTACAGATGCGAATATTCAGAAACTTGATTCCAATCCATATCCTTCTTTAAATGGACTTTCCTCCCTAGACGCTGCAAATCTACTTAAAAGCGGAGGATATAACGAGCTTCCATCGAGTTCTAAATCTAGTTTTATAAGAAAAATATTTGAAATCATCCGACAACCAATGTTTGCATTGTTGATTGGAGGTGGTTTAGTTTATTTAATGCTGGGTGATGCAATTGAGGCATTATTTCTATTGATATTCGCATGTTTGTCTATTGGTATAACAATCGTACAAGAGACGCGTAGTGAAAGAGTATTAGAAGCTTTAAGAAATTTGGCCAGCCCGAGAGCAACAGTTATTCGTGATGGCAAAAGGGTGACTATTGCTGGTCGCGAAGTTGTAGTGGGCGATTTGATGGTCATTAACGAAGGCGATCGAGTTGCCGCTGATGCCAGCATAATTTCTGCGCATGATTTATTGCTTGATGAATCTTTATTGACCGGAGAATCGGTACCAGTCAGTAAAGTTGAGCGACAAAACTCCACTAACCAATCTGCTGTCGACTCAGTAAACACTACGATCAGTGGCGAAAAATCATCTTCTATATTTGCAGGTTCATTAGTCGTGCGCGGTACAGGGCTTGCGTTAGTTCAGACTATCGGCGTGAAAAGTGAAATGGGTAAAATAGGACATGCCCTGAACACAATTGATATCGAACAGCCGCTTCTGCAAAAGCAACTGCATGGTTTGGTGCGTAACTTCACAATAGTTGGAGCAGTTGCAGGCTTAACTGCCGTTATATTATATGGAATTTTGCACAATTCATGGCTTGAGGCGCTATTAAGTGGGATTGCACTTGGTATGTCTTTACTCCCTGAGGAGTTCCCATTAGTTCTTGCTGTGTTTATGGCAATGGGAGCCTGGCGTATTTCTAAAGTTCAGGTTTTAACTAGACGAGCATCTGCCATCGAAACGTTGGGCGCTACAACTGTTTTGTGTACAGATAAAACTGGCACATTAACGGAAAATAAAATGTCGGTTGTGGCGATTCAGTCTGAGAGTTCAAGTTGGGAGCAATCAGGCACACTTCATACTACAGCCGACATCAAAGAAGTGCTGAATGCAGCTTTGCTAGCATGTTCTGAATCGCCTACTGATCCAATGGATATAGCAATCCATTTATTGGCTAAATCAATGCCTGACCTAAAAAACAGGAGTAATTTCAAGCTGATCCGTGCATATGGCTTAAGGCCGAATTGTTTTGCTGTGGCTAATGTTTTTACTGACAATAATGGCGAAAATATAGCCTATGCAAAAGGAGCGATGGAAACGATTACATCACTATGTGGATTAACTGATAAGCAATTATCAATTATAAAAAATCAATCTGAAAAGCTGGCATTAAAAGGTGTCAGGGTACTTGGAGTAGCTAAAGTAAAAATTAACAATGCAGAATTAAAAGAACTACCAGAGAGTTTAAATAGTTATAAGTTCGAATATTTGGGCCTAATTGGGTTAAGCGACCCTTTACGTGAAAATGTACCAGATGCGGTTGCAGAGTGCCGTGCGGCTGGCATAAAAGTAATGATGATAACTGGGGACTATCCCATTACTGCACTTGCAATAGGGCAACAAGCGGGGCTGGACTATGCTCATGTGATCACTGGCGAAACAATTGAAGGCATGACTGATAATCAACTGGTCGCAGCATTAAAAATTACTTCTATATTTGCACGTATTCAGCCCAACCAAAAATTACGGATCGTACAATTGCTAAAAAATGCTGGCGAAATAGTAGCGATGACAGGTGACGGAGTGAATGATGCACCTGCTATAAAAGCTGCCGATATTGGCATAGCAATGGGGATGCGTGGTAGCGATGTAGCGCGGGAGGCTTCAAGTATTGTACTTCTTAACGACGACTTTGCTTCAATAGTAAAAACTATTAAGCTTGGACGGCGAATCTATGACAATCTTCGTAAAGCCATTGAATATATTATTGCAGTTCACATTCCTATTGCAGGTTTAGCTATCTTGCCACTATTGTTTGGTCTGCCATTAATCATCACTCCAATTCACATCGCATTTTTAGAAATGATTATCGATCCAGCATGTTCGGTGGTATTCGAAGCTGAGCCTGAGGAGGGCAATATTATGCAACGCCCACCAAGAGATCCAAAAAGTCCATTAGTTTTACCTAAACGTATGATATGGGCAATCATTCAAGGTTTAATTGTCTTGGGCGTGTTAACCGTTATTTTAGTCGCTACAACTGCTATGGTTTTCAGTGAGGAAAATAGACGTACTTTAATGTTCACGACCCTTGTCTTGATGAATATGGGATTAATTTTATTGAATCGTTCTTTCAGTTCATCTTTTCTAGCAGCGATTTTAAAGCCCAGCCTTTCACTTTGGATTTTATTTTTCAGTATTTCTACGCTATTAGCCATCATAGTGATTTGGCAACCAGCACAATTATTATTTCGTTTTGGGTCGCTTAATATGTATTTGATACTTGTATCTTTGATTGCAAGCATATCTGCAATGTTTATTTTGGGGCATATCAAATCGCACTGGTTCAAGTACATAGGGCATTAATATGAAAAAAACTTTGTAACCGTCGACATGTGTTTCAATCTTCAGCTCAAGTAAATAAAAAGACCTAGAATTTTTCCTTAAGCCATCTTTGAATGGCCCACTGTGCGAGTTGATTTAATTAAAATAAAACAGCGTCTAAAAAAGGTAGGTTTTCGAGTACGAGCTAGCTTAATTGGTAAAAATTAATTTTATTCCATAATGAGCGTTCACTAATTTCCAATAGTTTAGCGGCTTTTGCTTTATTACCATGTGTTTCAGCTAATGCTTGAGTAATCAATTGTCGCTCAATGGCTTGGGATGCTAGTGGAATCGACAATGATGTATGGCTGGGGGCTGGTGAGTTTAGTGCAATGGAATTGGTGGTAATGTCTGCAGGTAATTCGTCAAGTGTAATTGTTTTAGACTTGCATATGATGGATGCACGTTCAATCACGTTTTGTAGCTCCCGTACGTTGCCAGGCCATGGGTAGCGGGAAAGTGCCAAAATAGCATTGGCCTCAATGACAGTATGATGTTGTTGTGCGAAGTGTTGTGCAAGCACTGCAACGTCTACGGTTCTCTCTTTTAATGCCGGTGAATGTATTGAAAACACATTAAGCCGATAATATAAATCTTCTCTTAACTGTCCTTGTTTAACTGCCTCCAAAGGGTTGCGGTTGCTCGCC
>JAKFDL010000050.1:0-27118 GCA_036676175.1 Methylotenera sp.
ATTGAAGAACTGGCTAAAGTAAAACATAAAATTAAAGGCGCTGTTGCTAGTTCTGAAGCCACCGCCCAACGTTTACGCGGTCACGGTATTGAAGTGTTCGATTTAAACAGTGTGGATGGCATGGATATTTATGTGGATGGCGCGGATGAGATTACCGAGCATTTGCACATGTTAAAAGGTGGCGGCGGTGCACTCACCCGCGAGAAAATCGTGGCGGCTGTGGCCAAAACTTTTATTTGTATTTGTGACGAGACTAAATATGTGCCTGTATTAGGCAAATTTCCATTGCCAGTAGAAGTACTTCCGATGGCAAAAAGCTATGTGGCGCGTGAGCTAGTCAAATTAGGCGGCCAACCAAAATTGCGCGACTTTACAACTGATAACGGCAACGTGATATTAGATGTGTGGAACTTGAAAATTGAAGACCCAGTCGCGATGGAAGCCAAGATCAACCAAATCGTGGGTGTGGTGACGAATGGTTTATTTGCTGCAAGACCGGCGAATGTGTTGTTGTTGGCGACATCGGACGGTGTGAAGACCTACAAGAAATAATTGAAACCAAAAACCCGCTTAAAAGCGGGTTTTTTATTATTAGAAAAGGCTAGAAGCATTATTTTGTTGGCGGTATATACCCACTGGCAGTATCCGCACCATCGCCAAAAAAGTATTTCTCGGTTTGTTCGCTTAAATATTTACGTGCGGCAGGGTCTGCTAAGCTTAAGCGGTTTTCGTTCACCAGCATGGTTTGTTGTTTTAACCATGCAGCCCAAGCTTCCTTGCTTACATTTAAATATATCTTTTTGCCTAACTCACCTGGGTAGGGTGGAAAGTCCATACCATCTAAATCTTTATCTAGTTTGATGCAGTGTACAGTGCGTGCCATGTTGCTTACTCATTCATATTAAAAACAGTATGATAACGCATGTTAAAATTGACGTGATTAATTAATTGCAAAGGTTGGTATGGAAAGCCCATTTAAAAGTAAAAACGGTTTAGAGCGCATTGCCAAGGCAGCAGGCTATTCGCTTGCGGGCTTAAAGGCAGCGTATAAAAATGAAGCGGCGATTCGCCAGGAAGTATGGCTTATGGTAGTGTTAATTCCATTAGCATTTTATTTGGGCCAAACTAATATTGAGCGCATATTGCTGGTGGGCGTAACCTTGCTCGTATTTATTGTAGAGTTGTTGAATTCTGCAGTTGAGGCGGCAGTAGACCATACTTCAATTGACCACCATGCCCTGGCGGCGCGCGCCAAGGACATTGGCAGCGCAGCTGTAATGGTGGCGATTATGTTGTTTCTGTTGGTGTGGTATTTAATTATTTGCGGCTAGCGTGATGGTTGGCACTTATGCGCGCTATTTTAATACATTCAAATTAAGCGGCAGTTTTTCACCTAGCCATCTTGCAGAATTTGTATGTGCTTCTAGCTCATTGGTTTGCACGGGGTGGACTAGTACCGAAAACTCTTTACGCAACTTATCAATCGTGGCCAAGGCAAGATTAATAGTGCCAGCTGGGATGTGCATTTCAAACATTGGCAGTGGGTGCGGGCCAATTGCAATTGGGATGAGTTGGCCTGTATAAGTAAGTTGCGGTAAGTGCTTAATGATGTCTTCACGCACTTGCGAGGCGGTAGCCATTTCATCAGGGGTAAAGTAAATGTGGGCGTGGAAGGTTTGTATCATGCTGGGGACTTCTTTTTCGCTCCTATTTTTTCTTAGCTCTGGGGTGTGCTGCGTCATACACTTTGGTCAAATGCTGGTAATCCAAATGCGTATAAACCTGTGTGGTGCTAATGTTGGCGTGACCCAGCATCTCTTGCACCGCGCGTAAATCGCCGCTACTTTGCAGAACATGGCTGGCAAAACTGTGGCGCAACATATGCGGGTGTACGCTTGAATTGATGCCTTGTTTAATTGACCAGCCTTTAATCCGATATTGAATATTGCGCGAGGAGATTGGCCTGCCCTGTAGGCCAATAAATAAGCGGCTTACAGAGACGCTATTTGAAGGCGTGCTGTCTTTAGAGGGTTTTATTTGAATCTGCGCACGGTATTCCAGCCATTTCTTAATAGCTAAAATGGCGTGGCTACCCAGCGGCACAATACGCGTTTTGTTGCCTTTGCCGGTAACTTGCACTGTACCCTCACTAAAATCAATCGCGTCTACATACAAGTTTACCAACTCGCTTAAGCGTAAGCCAGATGAATAAAAGAGCTCCAAAATGGCGTGGTCGCGCACACTCAATACATCATCGTCGCGAATGTCCACCAGCTTGTTAGCTTGCTCAATAGATAACGCTTGCGGCAAAGATTTGGCTGATTTTGGCGCGCGCAAGCCAACCACGGGGTTGCTATTGTAACCCTTGCGATTCACCAAAAAAGTGAAAAATCCGCGCCAGCTGGATAGCATGCGCGCAATGCTTTTACCGCTCAAGCCTTTGCCGTGTAGCGTGGCGATAAAACGTCGAATGTGCTGGGATTGTAGAGAGGCTAATTCCGTATTGTCGGCTAGCTTAATGAGCTGCGAGATATCGCGGGCATAATTTTCGCGGGTGAGCGGGCTTAAACCGCGCTCAAATTGTAGAAACTGGATGTATTCTGTTAGTAAGTCCACATTTATTTTGGTCTAGTAACTTAAATCCATTAGCTTAAATCCAAGTGTCTTGATAATGCTGCACTTAAAAGCTCACCAATTTTGTTCAGGAAGTCTGTGCCCATGTCGGCATAGAAGCGGTTTTTATCTTCGCTGGCTAAAGCCAAAAAACCAATATTATGCACATCACTTAACGGATGGTCACGCAAGGGAATCAACACGATGGAGGCAGCAGGTTCAATAAACCAATCATCAGTGGCAATGTCTGGTAATTTGCCACAATAAGGCTGGGTGAGTGCAGCTACCCATGTTTTGGTTTGCTCAGTGACATGACTAAATACCAGGTTTGCACGATTTCTGGAATCGAGTGGACTCGCCCAAATGCGCATGCAGGTCTCGGATAAATCAAAGATCTCTGGCAATGATGCGCTAATTATTTGTTCAATTGCGTCAAAATTTTTGGCTTTATGCAGTTCAATATTCAGCGCATGAATTTTGTTAGTAATGGCATCGTTATCGCGTGCATTCAATACTAACTCAGCAAAGTTTGATTTCAGTGCATCTATTTTGTCTCGCTGAGCGAGTTGTTGTCGTTCTGCCAATGAAATAGTGCCGCTACCATGTGGGCTAGGCAGGCTGATTTCTGCCAAAAGACTGGCATTTTCTTCAAAAAACTTAGGGTTGGCTTTTAAATAAGCTTTCACGTCATCTTGTTGCATGCTTGGCTTTCTAAATGTTCGTTTTTAAAAATTGACTTCTTAAATATCAAGACTGCCCTCAAACACGATTTCTGCATCGCCTGTCATCATGACTGTTTGGGCTTTACCATTCAAATCAATCCCCATCCATTCTATGCGCAAATCACCACCGCGCGCATGTACTAACACTGGGCTTTGCAGTAGCCCTAACTGAATACCACTCACTGCTGCAGCGCAAGCACCGGTGCCACAAGACAGCGTTTCGCCGGCACCGCGCTCGTATACACGCAACTTAATTTCGTGTGGATTGATAATCTGCATAAAACCTGCATTGACCCGTTGCGGGAAACTGGCATGCGCCTCAATGATTGGACCTAATTCAGGCACTTGAGCTATATCCACATCATCGACAATCGTCACCGCATGCGGGTTACCCATACTGACAGCAGAAATCTCAATGGTTTGCTCACCTAAATCAAGTGCATAAGTTTTTTGTCGAGTTGCTGCAATAAATGGAATATCAGCAGGCTCAAAGCGCGGCGCACCCATACTGACGGTCACTTGATTATGCTCACCCAGCGTTAGCGTAATTAAACCGCTAGCGGTTTCTACCGCAATTTCATTTTTTTGCGTGAGGCCTTTATGATGCACAAAACGCACAAAACAGCGCGCACCATTGCCACATTGTTCCACTTCACCACCATCGGCATTAAAGATGCGATAACGAAAATCGACATTGGGCGTGCTGGTTTTTTCCACAAGCAACAGTTGATCGCAGCCTACACCAAAATGCCGATTGGCAATTTTTTTGATTTGCGCAGTAGTGAGTGAAACTGGCGTAGAGAAGCTATCAACGACCACAAAATCGTTACCTGCGCCATGCATTTTGGTGAAGTTTAATCGCATAAAAGCTTAAGTTTAAAGTTACGCTATTCTAGCAAATTTATACGTACTATTTGATTAAAGTGTACAATACGCGACCCAAGTAAACATACTCAAAGTGATTTTCAATATTCCTTTAGCCTTTAGTGAATATTGTTTTACTTTATAACTTTTAACTCCAAGGCAACCAAATGAACGATTATCTTTTTACTTCAGAATCTGTTTCTGAAGGGCATCCAGACAAACTCGCAGACCAAGTATCCGACAGCATTTTAGATGCTATTTTGGCACAAGATCCTACAGCTAGGGTCGCGGCTGAGACGCTGGCCAATACTGGCTTGGTGGTGTTGGCAGGCGAAATCACAACAACCGCAAACGTTGACTATATTAAAATCGCCCGTGAAACTATTAAACGCATTGGTTACGACAATACTGACTACGGCATTGATTACCGCGGTTGTGCGGTGCTGGTGGCTTACGACAAACAATCACCCGATATCGCGCAAGGCGTAGATGGCGCGCATGATGACCCGTTAGACCAAGGTGCAGGCGACCAGGGCTTGATGTTCGGTTATGCCGTCAACGAAACGCCGCAACTGATGCCATTGCCGATTTGGTTAAGCCACCGGTTAATGGAGCGTCAAGCGCAATTAAGAAAAGATGGCCGTTTAGCTTGGTTACGCCCAGATGCAAAAAGCCAAGTGACAGTGAAATATGTTAACGGCAAACCTGATTCAATCGACACCGTAGTGGTTTCTACCCAGCATGCACCCGAAATGGAACTGCAAGCGATTCGCGAAGCGGTGGTTGAAGAAATCATCAAACCGATGTTGCCCAAAGAGCTCATCAAGGGTGAGATTAAATATTTGGTCAACCCAACTGGGCGTTTTGTGGTTGGTGGTCCTCAAGGCGATTGCGGTTTAACGGGCCGTAAAATTATTGTCGACACATACGGTGGTGCAGCTCCGCACGGTGGCGGCGCGTTTAGCGGCAAAGATCCATCCAAAGTAGACCGTAGTGCAGCTTATGCAGCACGCTATGTAGCCAAAAACATTGTGGCAGCTGGCTTGGCTGATAAGTGCATGGTGCAGATTAGCTATGCCATTGGCGTAGCGCGCCCAACTTCTATCATGGTAGAGACTTACGGCACAGGGAAAGTATCTGATGCTACTCTGACGGTTTTGGTGAACGAGCATTTTGATTTGCGTCCAAAAGGTATCGTAAAAATGCTCGATTTACTGCGTCCTATATATACAAAAACAGCAGCTTATGGCCATTTTGGCCGTGATGAGCCTGAATTTACCTGGGAAAACACAGATAAATCAGCTGTGTTGCGTGCAGCAGCAAATCTATAACAGTTAGTTTTTATATAAGCCCCGAGCTTTTTTAACCAAACTTAATTTTTAACTTAGTTTAAAGTTGATTCAGTTTGGTTTAAGCTTGGGCTGATTTAATGACATCCTACGTTGTGCTTAACACTAATTAGGATTAAAAATTATTTTCTCTATATCTACAGGCGTTAAAAATAAACTGATATGGATATTGTCATCGCTGATTGTATTGAGCGTGACAATTTATTTATTCAGGCTAGAAGCGCTGGGTTGGTATTTTTGGCATGCTTATAAATATCAGGATCATAATCAAACGCAATCGCTTGATTTAAAGAATTACCAGGTTGAAATTGATGGCCTGGCGATTTCTGGTCTTGAAAATGCTTCCGGTTTTACCTATAACTCAAATCGCAATACGCTTTTTACAGTATTGAATAAAGAGTCACAGATAGTTGAAATTGATTTACAAGGCAAGGTCATCCGTAAAATTCATGTGACGGGTGTGGATGATATGGAAGGCATCACCCATATCGCAGATAACCGCTATGTCATTGCAGATGAAAGGGATAACCGGCTTGTGACAGTGGTACTAGAGGATGACGCAACTGATTTGAACATCAGTCACTCGCCCATACTTAAACTGGGCATTAATCCCGCTGGCAATAAGAACTTTGAAGGTGTTTCGTGGGATGACAATAATAATCGACTGCTTGTGGTAAAAGAGCGAGATCCAAAATTTATTATGTCGATTAAAGGCTTCGTCGATGCCGAGGCTAACCAACCACTTAATATCGAGATTAAAAAAGTAGAAAACTTTGAATCTGCAATCAAATGGTCCTTAAGGGACTTGTCTTCGGTCACCTACCATAGCAGGACGGGACATCTACTATTATTGAGTGATGAATCACGTTTAATCAAAGAATATGACGAAGATGGTAACGCAGTCGGGGCTTTAGCCTTATGGAAAGGTTTTCACGGGTTACGCCACCATGTGCCACAGGCCGAAGGAATTGCGGTGGGGGATGACGGTAGGATTTATGTGATGAGTGAACCAAACCTGTTTTATGTGTTTAAACCTGGATCTTCCAAGTTACGTAATTAGTTATTCAAAACCTAATATTTGCTTTTTGACAATTGCTACGATTGCATTATAATGCGCCCATTGCAGTAATAAAATTAACCGAGGAACGTTGCGAAGCTTAATCTATAAGCTCTAGGCTCGGTTAGGGGATGATAAATCCTCAAACGGCGTTCACCACATTTTAACCGTGCCAGACACGGGAACTGGGTGAACAAAAGGCCGAATCCTCTGCTTCTTTTGTTTCAAACTCTATTCCCTGCTGGTCACATTCATTTTTAGGATTTATTATGAATACCGTGACTGACACCAATTTTTTAAAGACCAATGACTACCTCGTAGCCGACATCAACTTGGCTGCTTTTGGCCGCAAAGAAATCGCGATTGCCGAAACAGAAATGCCGGGTTTAATGGCCATTCGCGAAGAGTTCGCCAAGGCGCAACCTCTTAAAGGCGCACGCATTACTGGCTCACTGCACATGACAATTCAAACGGCGGTGCTGATTGAAACGCTTAAAGATTTGGGCGCAGAAGTGCGTTGGGCATCTTGCAATATCTACTCCACACAAGATCACGCTGCGGCGGCGATTGCTGCTGGCGGTACGCCAGTGTTCGCCGTAAAAGGTGAAACATTGACTGAATATTGGGACTACACCCATCGTATTTTTGAGTGGGCCGATGGCGGCTACAGTAATATGATTCTGGATGACGGTGGCGATGCGACATTATTGCTGCATCTTGGTACACGTGCCGAAAAAGACTTATCTGTGATTGCAAATCCAACTTCAGAAGAAGAAATCTGTTTGTTCGATGCAATCAAAGCCAAATTAAAAACTGATCCAACTTGGTACTCAACCCGCTTAGCTAAAATTATCGGCGTAACTGAAGAAACTACGACTGGTGTGCATCGTTTGTATCAAATGCACAAAGAAGGCAAATTGGCTTTCCCAGCAATCAACGTAAACGATTCAGTAACTAAATCGAAATTTGATAACTTATACGGTTGCCGTGAATCATTGGTAGATGCAATCAAACGCGCCACAGATGTGATGATTGCAGGCAAAGTGGCGGTAGTGGCGGGTTATGGTGATGTCGGTAAAGGCTCTGCGCAGGCTTTACGTGCCTTATCAGCACAAGTATGGGTGACTGAGATTGACCCGATCTGTGCGCTGCAGGCAGCGATGGAAGGTTACCGTGTCGTAACCATGGATTACGCGGCTGAACATGCAGATATTTTTGTAACAGCCACTGGTAACTACCACGTGATTACGCATGACCACATGGCGAAAATGAAAGACCAAGCCATTGTGTGTAATATTGGTCACTTTGATAACGAGATCGACGTTGCATCACTTGAGAAATATGAGTGGGACGAAATCAAGCCGCAAGTGGATCACGTGATTTTCCCTAACGGTAAGAAAATCATTCTTTTAGCAAAAGGTCGTCTAGTGAATCTGGGTTGCGGCACAGGCCATCCTTCATATGTGATGAGCTCGAGTTTTGCCAACCAAACCATCGCACAAATTGAGTTGTTCACACGACAAGCCAATTACCCAGTAGGTGTTTATACTTTGCCTAAGCATCTGGACGAAAAAGTAGCTGTGTTGCAGTTGAAGAAACTCAATGCGCAATTAACGCGATTATCTGAAACGCAGGCAGCTTATATTGGCGTTTCGCAAGATGGGCCTTATAAGCCAGACACTTATCGTTACTAGCTTTATTTAAAAACAGCAGGTTTTATTAATTATACAGGAGCGGGCACATGAAATTACTCATTGGATGGCTGTTAAACGCATTGGCTTTATTAGCGGTAGCGTATTTTATACCGGGCATTCATGTGTCTAGCTTCATGTATGCATTAATTGCGGCGGCAGTGATAGGCTTAGCGAACATGTTGATCAAACCGATTTTATTAATATTGACCTTGCCGGTCACCATTCTTACGTTGGGTTTATTTATCTTCGTAATTAACGGCTTATTGTTTTGGCTGGTCGGATACTTTTTACAAGGGTTTGATGTAAAAACAATTACTGCGGGTATTATTGGCGCGATAGTTTACAGTGTGATTTCATGGATTTTAAGTGCTGTAATTGTAAATAAAAAATAGCCCATTGATAAAAAGTAACAAAAAATAACGTAAAAATGAAGAAAAATATACCATTAAGTTTTGAGTTTTTTCCGCCAAAAACGGCAGAAGGTATCGCCAATTTACGCGAGACACGCACGCAACTTGCAAAATTCGATCCTGAATTCTTTTCGGTTACCTTCGGTGCTGGCGGTTCTACCACTGACCGTACCAAAGAAACTGTATTTGAAATTCAGGCAGAGGGCTATCATGCGGCGCCGCATATTTCTTGTATCTCTTCAAGCAAAGAAGAGATACGTGAATTACTGGCAGCATATCAAGCTAAAGGCATTAAGCGTCTGGTCACACTACGCGGTGATGTGCCGTCAGGCGAAGTGAGTGCGGGTGATTTTAAATATGCCAACGAGTTGGTGAGCTTTATCCGTCAAGAGACGGGTGACTGGTTTGACCTGGAAGTGGCGGCTTACCCTGAGTTTCATCCAGAGGCGCTGTCGGCTGCTAAAGACATGGCCAATTTTAAGCGTAAGGTTGAAGCCGGGGCTGATTCGGCTATTACACAGTACTTTTACAACGCCGATGCGTATTTTAGATTTGTGGATAGTTGTGTAGCAGATGGCATTAAGGTGCCAATTGTGCCAGGTATTATGCCGATTTATAATTATACGCAACTGGCACGTTTTTCAGGGATATGCGGTGCAGAAATCCCGCGCTGGTTACGCCTGCGCTTAGAGGCTTATGCTGATGACATGCCTTCGTTACGTGCGCTGGGTATAGATGTAGTGAGTGAGTTATGTGAAGTTTTATTGAAACGGGGTGTGCCCAGTTTGCATTTTTACACCCTAAACCAAGCGGGCATTATCAGTACGATCATCAATAATGTTGGTCTGGAATACACAAAGACTCAGAAACGCAATTAAGGCCAAGGGCTTAGTTAAACCTGCATGACAGAAAAAATTAGTGAATGGTGAGGCCACGCGGGTTAAATATAGCGTCCTCTACAAATAAATAATCTTTTTCGCGACCTGCATTCCATAATGCAATCATGGTAATCCAACGCATTTCTTCAATCTGGATATGCTCTTGCTTGAGCGCCATCGCGCGATCAATAATTAAATCGCGCTCGACATCATTAATTACTTTGGCTTGTTGTAGAAATAAAATAAAGCTGATGCTTTCGGTATTGATTTTTTTAAGTTCAATGTCAGCGAACATACGCGTTGCTGTATCTTGATGTGCATAAACCGTAGCGGGTTGATGCAACATGGTTTTCATCTCATCAAACCAGCTCACCGCCCCATATATATCTGATTGCGCAAATCCTGCTGCGGACAGTTCAATGGTCAATACTTCGCTGTCAGGCTGTGTGTGATTTGCAAAGTAATTTTCAAACATGAACACTAAAACTTCAAACATAGTCACCCCTATAATTTAAGATGGAATCTATTTTTATTATTAGTATTCTCGCGACTGAAACTTAAATCAGGCGCTGATATTGGTTGCCTGCAACGGTTGTCA
This sequence comes from Methylotenera sp., assembly GCA_036676175.1. Classification (GTDB taxonomy): domain Bacteria; phylum Pseudomonadota; class Gammaproteobacteria; order Burkholderiales; family Methylophilaceae; genus Methylotenera_A. Next base: position 10,186 of record JAKFDL010000050.1, read on the forward strand.
CTTTACCTTCTAATTCCAACATCATTAGCATGGCTGAAAGTGTTTCAGTCGTCAATGCTGTGCGATCTTGCAAAGCATCAAAATTAATTGCGTCAAAACCCATCGAAGCTAGCACTGTATTATGTTCTGGGTCGGATCCCGTATTTTCAGCTATGCCAGGGATTAGTCCAACTGGGCTATTCGGGGGTAATCGATTTTTTAGCTCTTCCCAATTAATTTCTTCTAGAATATCCTGTGTGTTTTCTACCAGCTTTGCGCCTTGTTTGATAAGTTGATGACAACCCTTTGCCACCGGCGAGTGTATCGAGCCTGGAATCGCAAATACTTCGCGGCCTTGCTCGGTGGCTAAGCGCGCAGTGATGAGTGAGCCGCTATCAACGTTGGCTTCTATTACCAGGCAACCAAGACTTAAACCACTGATGATACGATTACGCCGTGGAAAATTTTGTGCTTTCGACGGCGTTCCGAGTGAAAACTCGGAAATAATGAGTCCACGTTCAGCAATTTTATGCGCCAAATCGCGATGTCGCGCAGGATATACGATATCTAAACCCGTACCGACTACGGCAATCGTAGCACCATTCGCTTTAAGCGCCCCGCGATGAGCTGCGCCGTCTATGCCCAAGGCCATGCCACTCACTACGCATAAGCCATGATTGCACAAGCTTGTGGCAAATTCTTCTGCATTTTTCTCACCTTGTGGTGTGGCGCTGCGACTGCCCACCACCGCGATGCTGGGATGGTTTAGCCAATGCAAATTACCAATGGCATATAGCACGGCAGGTGGGTTGCTAATTTGTAAAAGTTGCTGTGGATATGCGCTATCGGCTAGCGTGATAATATGCGTATTGTCTTTCTGCAGCCACTCCAGAGTGGGCGCAATCGCGTCAATATCTACCCCCTGGTTGATTTTTCCCGCAATTTCGGCACTGACTATTTCGCGTAACTGACTGGTACTGGCACTATATATAGCAGCGGGGGAGCCAAATTTCGCGAGTAATTGGCAGAAAGCCGCATTACCCAGACCCAGTGTTTGATTTAGTGCAAGCCATTGTGCAACATCGTTACTTTCAATGTTGGCAAGTGGCATCGCACTTATCTGCATCTATGGTGTTTGTACCGCATCTAAGGTGTGGACGGAGTCAGATGCGTTCATGATCAAGCCGTAAGAAACTTTATCAAAGGTTCTAAATACCATTAATAAGCCTATGCGCTCATCGGGTAGCTTTATCTGCCCAGGCTCCAGTGCTAGCTTTGTTTGTTTTACATCCTTGCCATTTTCTGCTGTAGTGGCTTCAGAATTAAGTTCTTTTTCTTCCGGCGTTGCTTTATTTGATTTTGAGTCTTTATACTCAGTATCTACAATCACCTTGCCGTAGCGTTTAATTGCTAGCACATGACCTTCTTCCAAACCATCATTCTTGCCGCGATTGATGGAAACCACCGTATTTGGGCCACCTTCTGCTACGCCACCATAAATACGCATAATGCGACCATTGATTTCTGCATCAGGGGCACGCGGCACAAAGCTGCTTTTGAATTCATCTTGCGTCTCGATTAGCCGGTCTTTAGTAAAAATCTCTTCTTTGGCACGTACGATGTCACCAGTAGCAGGTGCGCCATAACGTGCGATGTCGACGTCACCTAAATAAATCGCTTCCGTGCCCAACACTTCGCGCGTATCCGGATCGATGAGTTGTTCACCCGGACGGTAAATGTTCCAATGCGTACCCGCACCCTCTTTAATTTCGTTAATGTATATACGGGTGCCAGGGCTAAAAATTACGCGGTTATCCTGACCGGAGATAATGCGTGGAGAATTGTCTAACTGGTTGTTCTCGATGAGTAGCGGTTGGCTTAAAAAAGGCGTAATCACACTGGGTGAAATGGTTTGAATCGCTTCGGCTTCAAGTGGTTCTTCGATAATGCCTGGTTCAAGTACCACTGTTTCGCGAGCTAATTTTAATTGCGGGCTACCACTGCTGGTATCCAGCACTACCACGTCACCCGGGTAGATAAGATGCGGGTTCTTGATTTCGCTGCGATTCATGCGCCATACTTTTGGCCACAACCATGGGTCTTTTAAAAACTTGCCAGAAATGCCCCACAGGGTGTCACCTTTTACCACTATATGGCGCTCTGGAGCATTTTTTTGCAGCTGTACTGCATCGCCCTTTGTACCTGCATTTATGTTGAAGCTTAAGCAGCTAATCACAAGCAGCGTTATAATACGTTTATTCATTGCATGACCTCGGTGAAAAGGGCGGTAAAAGTAATGTAAGTATCCGCGAAATTGCATTAAATTTATCATGTAATCCATTCAACAATCAAGCTTTTTTACTAAAACTGTAGTTTTGTGATTGAGGATTGTTGATATAAGACAACACTTTACTATTTTTGTACTTAATTTTTATATAAATGGCGAAACTGACAATACTGAATTACCCAGACCCACGTTTACACACGGTGGCTAAACCTGTAAAAGAAGTCAACGACGATATCCGCAAGCTGATTTCTGATATGGCAGAAACGATGTATGCTGCGCCAGGCATAGGATTGGCAGCTACCCAAGTGAATCAGCATATTCAAATTATCTTGGTCGATACCAGTAAAGAACAGAATGATTTACAGGTATTTATTAATCCAAAAATTGTGGCAAAAACAGGCCTGCAAGAATATGAAGAAGGCTGCTTATCGGTGCCTGGTATTTACGAAACCGTAACCCGTGCAGAAAAAATTACCGTAGAGGCGCAGGATGCCAATGGCAAAAAATTTAAGTTAAATGCCGATGGCTTGCTGGCGGTATGTATACAGCACGAGATGGATCACTTACTGGGTAAAGTTTTCGTAGAGTATTTATCGCCACTCAAGCGTAACCGTATCAAGGCCAAAATGCTGAAACATGCGCGCGAAATCGAGCGGAATAATTATTAGCATGAAAATAATTTTCGCTGGAACGCCTGAGTTTGCCGTGCCTGCACTACAAGCCTTAATTGACCACAGTCATCAAAAAATCAATGGTTTGTTTGAGATTGTACTCGTTCTTACCCAGCCAGATCGCCCGGCAGGGCGCGGCATGCAGTTAAAGTCCAGCCCTGTCAAACAACTGGCAGCGCTACACAATCTGCCTGTTTTTCAACCGGACAGCTTGAAGCCCGCTGAAGTGCAAGCACAGATTGCAGCCGTCAATGCCGATGTAATGATCGTTGCAGCATATGGCTTGATTATCCCCACGACTGTTTTAAATATGTTTAGCCCTCAAAATAAAAAGCTAGGCTGCTATAACATCCACGCAAGCTTGTTACCGCGATGGCGCGGCGCGGCGCCGATTCATCGTGCGCTGTTAGCGGGCGATGATGAAACTGGCGTAACCATGATGGAAGTGGTGCCCGCATTGGACGCTGGCAATATGATTAGCAAAGACGTGGTGAAAATTACCGATGCCGACACCACGCAAACGCTGCACGATAAACTCAGCCAGCAAGGTGCCGATTTAATGCTGCGCGCCATGCGCGATTTAAGTAAAAATGGCATGTTGCCAAGCGAACCTCAAGATGAACGTTTGGTCACTTATGCGCACAAACTTGAAAAGGCTGAAGCGGCGATTGATTGGCAAAAAAGCGCTGTTGAGATTTCGCGCCAGGTACGTGCGTTTAACCCTTTCCCTGTGGCTACGGCGCGATTTCGTGGCGAGACTTGCCGTATCTGGTTTGCAAACGCACTCAATACAAAAACGAGTGCAAAAGCTGGGGAAATTATTGCTTTGCCAGATGATCCACAAGGCTCTACCTTACATAACAGAATCTATGTAGCTTGTGGTCTAGATGATTCCGAAAAAAGTGTTTTGAGTCGAGATGCGATAGAAATAATAGAGCTGCAAATGCCAGGTGGTAAACGTCAAACGGCTCAGCAGTTCATACACGGCCAACATGTAAAAGCAGGCGAATTTCTTAGCTAGTTTTTTGCCTAAAAGCTTGTAATTTCACTGTCCCGGTCGCATATTAAACTAAGTGATTATCAGCAATATTGAAGGAGAATAGTATGTTGGGAAACTGGGTTAAAACCTTTGTATTAATGGCAGGTATTACCGCCTTATTTGGAGCGGTAGGTGCCGCATTGGGTGGCGGTACAGGTATGCTGATGGCGCTTTGCTTGGCAGGCGCGATGAATGTTTATGCTTATTGGTTTTCAGACAAAGCCGTACTTAAAATGTATGGCGCGGTGCAAGTCAATCCAGAAAACAATTATGGCGATGGCCAATTTCGCAATTATTACAACATGGTAAAAGAGTTGGCCGAAAACGCTGAGTTGCCGATGCCAAAAGTGTATGTGATTAACGAAAATCAGCCCAACGCTTTTGCCACAGGTCGCAATCCAGAGAATGCTGCAGTGGCAGCCACAGTGGGCATTATGCAAATTTTAAGCGATCGTGAATTACGCGGCGTGATGGCGCACGAACTGGCACATGTCAAACATCGCGATACTTTAATCTCTACCATTTCTGCCACCATGGCGGGTGCCATCTCATCCATCGCACAATTTGGCATGTTCTTTGGTGGTCGTGGCGGTGACGATAGGCCAAGCCCTATTATCGGCATGCTGATGATGTTCTTAGCGCCCATGGCGGCTGGGTTAATTCAAATGGCCATTTCTCGTTCAAGAGAATACGAGGCCGATAGAATGGGTGCCCAGATTAGCAAAGACCCAAAAGCCTTAGCCAGTGCGTTGGAGAAAATTCATAATTATGCGCGACAAATTCCGAATCAAACGGCAGAAGCGCACCCAGAAACAGGACAGATGATGATTATTAATCCTTTGGCAGGCGTGTCGTTTGATAGTTTGTTTAGCACGCATCCAAAAACAGAGGAGCGGGTGGCGAGGTTGATGGCAATGGCGAATTCATTTTAGCAACTTTCAATAATTGCTTTAAGTTAAAATTTACTATGAAGGAGCGTCTTAAATTTGTGAGTATGGATGACTATTTTGCTTCTGTTCCAACCGAAACTAAATCTGTTTTGGAAGAGATAAGAAAAGTCATCAAAACTACAGTACCAGAGGCAACGGAAACGATTAGCTATCAGTTGCCTGCTTTTAAGCATAACAAAGTTTTTATTTTCTTCGCTGCATTCAAAAAACACATAGGAATCTATCCTCCAGTCAAAGACGATAGTTCCCTTAAAAAAATGCTAGCTCCTTATGCCAATGAAAAAGGAAATCTAAAATTCCCCTTGAATCAGCCAATTCCATATGAGCTTATTAGACGTGTTGCAATAGCACTGTCTCAGCAGTATGAGAATAAAGTCACAAGTACTAAATAATCAAAATATCAGAGTGTTTATAGCTATTTATATAAGCCCCAATCGGTAGCTTATCAAGTAAAATTCATGCAACTTGAATTTGAAAGTATTCTTTGTATATTTCCCAACAAATCGCTGCTAATGCCGTTGCCGACGTGCTTGCTGGTCGCAATCTCACATTGGCTTTGCCTGATGCGCTGAAACGTTTTTCTACGGCAACCCCACAACAAAAAGGCGCAGCGGCCGATTTAAGTTACGGCACCTTAAGATTTTATGGTGAAGTGAATGCCTACCTGGAGAAGTTACTCGAAAAACCGCTGAGTAACGAGCATGTAACTGCGTTATTGTTGGTTGCTATTTATCAACTTCTGCACGACAAAGCGGATGATTTTACTGTAGTGAATCAAGCGGTGACCGCTGCCAGTTATGCCAAACCGCGTTGGGCTAAAGGCTTGGCAAACGGCGTGTTGCGTAATTTTTTGCGGCAAAAGACGGATATCGAGAAACAATTAAGAAACAATGAAGTCGCGCAGTACTCTTACCCACAGTGGTGGATTAACAAGCTTAAAACACAATATCCACTGCCAAATAACATGCCTGAAGATGACATGCATTTAGATAAATGGCCATGCGGCTTCCAGAGCATCCTAAATATAGGCAATTTGCATCCGCCACTGACTTTGCGTGTCAATATTCGGCAAACCAGCACCGAGGCGTATTTACAATTATTAGCGCGTCAAGATATTGAGGCTACTCATTTAGGGGCAGATGCGGTGATGCTGGAAAAACCCATCCCGGTCGAGCAAATTCCTGGCTTTTTAGATGGTGTGGTGTCAGTGCAGGATTACGGCGCGCAAATGGCAGCGCATTTACTACGTCCAGAAAATGGTGCTCGCGTGCTTGATGCTTGCGCCGCTCCAGGTGGTAAAACCGGGCATTTGTTAGAGCTGTTTGATGTGGAGTTAACTGCTTTGGATAACGACGCAGCGCGCCTAAAGCGGATTCAAAGCAATTTATCACGCTTAAAACTAAATGCAGAAATAGTGCTGGGCGATGCAGCAACTTTTAAGGCAGATAAACCATTCGATTATATTTTGGCCGATGTGCCGTGTAGCGCTTCTGGCATTGTGCGCAGGCATGTGGACATTAAATGGTTGCGGCGCGAAACGGATATTGCATCATTTACGCAACAACAATCGGCAATTTTGCAACAATTGTGGCAATGTTTGGCAAAAAAAGGTAAATTACTCTATGTCACTTGTTCGATTTTTAATGAAGAAAATCAACAGCAAATAGACCAGTTTTTGCAAAAAAATGCAGATGCAAGCCAGTTACCACTTTTATTGACCAAGGACGTTGATAACAACATAGACACAAAATATGTTCAAGATGCTAAAAGTGTTCAACTTATCCCCAATGGCCAGCATGATGGCTTATTTTACGCGCTACTGCAAAAACTTTAGCCTACGGTTAGCCTCGTCGTTAATGATCACTGCCACCTTGTATATGTTTACGGGGATTGCATTTACACAGCCAGCGTTTGCTGGCGGCAATATTCAAATTAATACGGCCGAGCTACGTCCTGCGGACGATTATTATAGTCTGGCTGCCGATGTAGATATGCGTTTGGATAAAGACATAGAGGAGGCGGTGAATAAAGGTGTGCCACTCAATTTTATCGTGGAATTTCAAATTGTTATTCCGCGCGAATATTGGTTTGATGACGAGGTGGTAACCGCCACACAAAATATCACTCTGAGATACCACGCGTTGACACGCCAATATTTGGTGAATCGCAACAAATATCAACAAGGTTTTGAAACTTTAAGCGAGGCGTTGAACGATTTAGCGACCTTTAATGAATGGAAAGTAGTGGAAAAATCGCTACTTGAAAAAGATGAGCCATATCAGGCCGCTTTATTAATCCGTCTGGATCAAAGCAAACTGCCGAAAGCGATCCAGGTAGATGCCATAGGCTCGGAAAAGTGGAATTTAAGTTCTGAGAAATTTGAGTGGACTTTAAAAGAGTTGCATAGCAAAGATTTGCACAGTAAAGAGTTTAAGCAATGATGGCTATAAATATGTTGGTAGGTTAAATGCGTTATATTGTATTCGTAAGCGTTGCGTTAGGGCTGGTGCTGCTGTACCTGTTATCGCTGGCAAGCGCCAATACGGCCATTTCTGGCGATTATTACAAAATACTGTTATACCTCAACATTGCATTGGCAGGCATGCTGATCATGCTAATTAGCTATCAGTTGTGGCAGCTCACTAAAAAAATTCGCACTGGGGTCATGGGTAGTCGCCTGACATTGCGGTTTTTGGGTGCTTTCGCACTGATGGCTATTATTCCAGGCTTAATTGTTTACCTCGTCTCAGTTAATTTTTTAACCCGTTCTATCGAGTCCTGGTTTAATGTCAAAGTAGAATCGGCACTAGATGGTGGCCTAAGCTTGGGTCAGCGTGCGTTGGATATTATGCTGAAAGATGTTGAGGATAAGGCTGAAAATATGGCCACAAACTTGGCGTTTCAGCCAACGCGGAGTCACTATAGCGTACTCAATGATTTACGCGAAAAATCGGGTATACAAGAAGCGACACTGTTGACCCCGCAAGGACGCATCATTTCGGTGTCGAGTAGTGACCCTAGCAGTTTTTTGCCTGATTTACCTAGCATTCCGCAGCTCAGCGAAGCGCAGTATCGCGTGTATGGAAAAATTGAGCCAATACTGAATAAGGGCCTGTATTTGCGTGTGCTGGCACCAGTCAGCGTGCAAGAACTTGCAGGGGAAAAACGTATTTTGCAACTGTTGCAGCCAGTACCAAAATCGCTTTCAAATACGGCAGAGGCGGTGCAGGAGGTATACCGCGACTATCAAGAACTTTCGTATAGTCGAGACTCATTGAAAGATATTTTTAAACTGACTCTCACGTTGGTGCTGATGCTGGCGATGCTGTCGGCTCTGGCAATTGCCTTTGTGTTAAGCCGTCGGCTGACACAGCCACTGACTGTTTTGGCCGAAGGTACGCGCGCTATTGCCTCTGGCGATTACAGTAAAATGTTGCCGGAGCATGGCAAAGATGAGCTGGGTGTACTGGTAAAATCGTTTAACAGTATGACGCGACAGTTGGATGATGCGACTAAAGCGACGGAAAGAAACAGGGCGCGTGTAGAAGCTGCGCGTGGCTATCTGGAGACCATTTTGGCACATTTGTCATCTGGAGTGCTGGCCATGAATGATCAGGGCGAACTACGCACCTACAACTTAATCGCCAGTAATATACTGGGCTTAAACCTGACGCATTTTGAGAATAAACATTTTAGCAATATTGGCAAGAGCCAAGCTTTTTTAACTGAATTCGTGCAGTTGCTACAATCACATTTTGATCTCACTAAAACCAAAGACCATGAAAAACAAGAATTCACCAGGCAATTAGAAATTATTCGCCCACAAGGCAAGCAGTTGTTACTGGTACGCGCTACACGCTTGCCTGCTAGTGCAGGTAGTGGTTTTGTGGTGGTGTTTGATGACATTACCACGATGGCAAAAGCTCAGCGCGATGCGGCGTGGGGTGAGGTGGCACGACGGCTGGCGCATGAAATTAAAAATCCACTGACACCGATTCAACTATCGGCAGAGCGTTTGCAGCATAAACTGAGCGCAAAATTAAATACTGACGATGCGAATATATTGCAACGTGCAACGGATACCATTGTCAACCAAGTAACGGCTATGAAAAGCATGGTGAACGAATTCAGCGAATATGCGCGCGCACCATCGGCAATTTTGAATAAATTGAATATTAATAAGTTGATTAGAGATGTTGCTGCACTTTATGAGAGTAACGCTGAAACAGGCCCGCAAGCTAAAATCACTTACGATTTAATGCCTAATATGCCTGATATCAAAGGCGACGCGACAATGCTCAGACAGGTGTTGCATAACTTGGTGCAAAATGCGCAAGACGCATTAAAGCAAACGCCAGACCCTAAGATTCTGGTGCAAACCAGCTTTGATGAAATTGACGTTAAACTAGTAATAACAGATAACGGCCAAGGTTTTCCACAAGATTTGCTTGCACATGCGTTTGAACCTTATGTCACCACCAAAGTGCATGGCACTGGCCTAGGCTTAGCGATTGTTAAAAAAATGGTAGAAGAACATCTTGGCCAAATCAAGATAGAAAACAATGCGACAGGGGGTGCCTGTATTAGCATTATGTTGCCGATTGACAAGACTAAAATCGTCGTTAATGAGGCAGGATTAAGTGCTAAAGCTAAGGCCCCTAATAAAAAACCATCTGCACGTAAAGTAGCAGCCAGTAAGCAAAATGCGGTAAAACCAAACACAGTAAAACCAAACGTAGTAAAACAAGTATAAAAGTAATGTAAATGAGGAAGTAAAACATGGCATCACGAAATATTTTAGTAGTAGATGACGAAGTGGGTATCCGTGAGTTATTGCACGATATTTTGCTGGATGAAGGGTTTCAGGTGAGCTTGGCAGAAAATGCACAAGCTGCGCGTGATGCACGCCTGAAACAACGGCCAGATGTCGTACTGCTGGATATTTGGATGCCAGACTGTGATGGCATCAGCCTATTGAAAGAATGGAGCAACGGAGGGTTGCTGACGATGCCTGTGGTGATGATGTCTGGCCATGGCACGATTGACACAGCGGTAGAGGCAACCCGCATTGGTGCATTTGATTTTTTGGAGAAGCCGATTGCACTGCAAAAATTGCTTAAAACGGTAAATGCAGCACTCAAGTTTGCTGAGAACCAGCCCAAAACCGAGATGAATTTATCCAGTTTTGGCAAAAGCCTAGTGATTAACGAACTAAAGCAACGGTTGGAGCAAGTGGCGAACACCAAAAACTCCTTATTGCTCATCGGTAAAAAAGGCGGCAGTGTCGAGATTTGTGCACGTTTTTTACACACAAAAGATACGCCTTGGTTGGGCCTGACTGAATATGAAAAGCTGGCTACCGCGCCACTAGAGCTATTGCAACAAGCGCAGGATGGCATTATTTACATCGATGAAGTATCTGCGCTGAATAAAACCGAGCAAAAAGGCTTACAGTTATTACTCGCCAAAGCCGAGAAATACCAGGTTAGGGTGGTATGCGCCAGTTTTTCTAGCCTGCCTCAGCTGGCTGAGAATGTGCAGTTTGATAATGTGTTATTGCAATCGCTATCGCAAAGTACGCTCAAAGTACCCGCACTTAACGACCATCGGGAAGACATACCAGACCTTGCCACTGCCATGGCAAATTTGCTGGTAGAAACCACCGGCGCACAATATAAGAGCTTTGACACAGCCGCACTAAATGCGCTCAGGAATGCTGATTGGCCCGGGGATTTGGCAGAATTAGAGGCGGTTGTGCAAAACCTGATGCTGAGCAGTTTAGAAGAAAAAATTACTCTGGAGGATGTCACTCGCGTGTTGGAGCAATTTAGCAGCAGTCCAGAAAATCAAGCGCTTAAACTGCAAGCGTCACCTGTGAACTTAGCTTTGCCGCTGCGTGAGGCGCGTGATGACTTTGAGCGCTTTTACTTTCGGCACCACATGCTGGCGGTTAGCAATAACATGAGCAAGCTAGCGGAAATTTCCGGTCTGGAGCGCACACATTTGTATCGCAAACTCAAGCAGCTTGGTATTAAAATTAAAGGCTGATTGCACTGCAAGTTTATAACCTAAGCAGTTAAAGTTAATATCACTGGCGTGTGGTCACTGGGACGCTCAAGCTTGCGCGGTGTTTTATCGATGATACAGCTTTCGCATTGGCTTTTAAGGGCGTCGCTGACTAAAATATGGTCAATGCGCATCCCAAAATTGCGCCTAAATCCCATCATACGGTAATCCCACCAACTAAAGCTTTTTTCTGGCTGGTCAAATAACCTGAAACTATCGTGCAGGCCTAGGGAAATCATTTTTGCGAACATTTCACGCTCACGCGGACTTACCAGAATTTGCCCAATCCAGGCCTCAGGATCATGGCAATCGCGGTCTTCTGGTGCAATGTTGTAGTCACCTAGCAACACCAAATTCGGATATTTTTGTAATTCCCCTTCAAGCCAAATATTCAGCGCTGTTAACCAGCGCATTTTATATTCGTATTTTTCAGAATCTACAGCTTGGCCATTCACAATATACACACACACTACGCGAATATTGTTAATTGTGGCTGAAATCACCCGCGATTGTGCATCCTCAAAACCGCCAATCCCATGCACTACGTCGGTCATTTCGTATTTACTTAAAATCGCCACGCCGTTATAAGTTTTTTGCCCAGCGTGCACTGCGTAGTAGCCCGCTGTTTTTAGTAGCTCATAAGGAAATTTGCTATCTTCTTGCTTGGTTTCTTGAAGGCAAAGTACATCGGGTTGGTTAGCTATCAGCCAATCCAGCACATGGGGAAGTCGTACGTTAAGGGAGTTGACGTTCCATGTAGCTAGTTTAAAAGTGCTTGAACTCATCGGGCAGGATTCACAATTGCGGTTTTTAGCTTTGCTGATTAAAACTTAGCGGCCTTTGCCGCTCAGTGAGCCTCGTTGCAGTACAGGGTCATCGTAAGCAATACAACGCCCTAAACCAAACACATTCGGGCGGGTACCTCGAGGGCAGCCATCATCACCTGGCATTTTATCTACTTTAATTTTCATCTCGGCTGCTTTTTGTTTATTCAGGTACTCCCAAGTACCGTTGGGATGCAAAACGATCTCTTCACCGCTCACTGTTTTTGCCGGAATATCTTCTGCGCTAGTCTCAGCTGCCTGCGTGCTCATGCATAGACCTAGCCCAACAAACACGAAAAAAAAGTAACGCATACATACTCCTAAGTAAGACTGTTATTTAAAATACATAGATTAAGTCAATCTGTGTATAAAGTACAGGGAATGACATAAAACGATGCCCTGTAAGCCTTATTACTATTGGCTTGCAGGGCACTTTAATTGATAACTTAAATTATTAACTAAAAATATATAATTATTAGAGAAGTTGTTTCATCGTTAAGCAGACATGCCGTTGTGTCGTAACAACGCATCAATGCTTGGCTCACGGCCACGGAAGGCAATGAATGATTCCATGGCAGGGCGGCTGCCACCGCGCGACAAAATTTCTTGCCAAAATTGTTGCCCAGCTTCTGCGCTTAAACTGCCTTTTTCTTCAAATAAACTGTAGGCATCGGCAGACAATACTTCCGCCCATTTATAACTGTAATAGCCTGCGGCATAACCACCTGCAAAAATGTGGCTAAAGTTGTTGGGAAAACGATTCCAATTTGGCGGACGTACCACGGCTACCTGATCGCGAATTTCTTCAATCAATTGTAAAGGCGTTTTTGTACCATAAGGGTTAAAGCTGCTGTGTAAAGTAATATCAAACAACGAAAACTCAATTTGGCGCAAAGTCTGCATACCTGCCTGAAAGTTCTTGGCGGCCATCATTTTGTCGAACAATTCGCGTGGCAATTGAGCGCCGGTGTCTACATGCTGTGTCATATGGCGCAACACATCCCATTCCCAGCAGAAATTTTCCATAAACTGGCTTGGCAGTTCAACCGCGTCCCATTCCACGCCTTTAATGCCGGATACACTGTAATCATCTACTTGTGTCAGCATATGATGCAAACCATGGCCAAATTCATGAAACAGTGTAATCACTTCATCATGGGTGAAAAGAGCGGGCTTGCCGTGACCATTTTCTCCTTTTAGAGGCGCGGAGAAGTTACAAGTAAGATATGCCACTGGCGTGGTGAGCTTGCCATTCACCACACGGCGCGTAATCGCTTCATCCATCCAGGCTCCGCCGCGCTTGTTGTTGCGGGCATATAAGTCTAAATAAAACTGGCCAATCAATTCACCATTGTGGCGCGTGATTTCGTAAAAATGCGCATCAGGATGCCAGGTAGGCGCAGTCGATTTTTTGATAAACACATTAAAAATGGTTTCGATGACCTTAAACAAGCCTGCCATCACTTTAGTTTCGGGGAAATATTGTTTTACTTCCAAGTCTGAATATGCATATTTATCTTCACGCAGCTTTTCCGAGACATAAGATACGTCCCATGCTTGCATATCATCAATACCTAATTTTTTGGCATAATCCACCAATTCGTGCATGTCACGCTCGGCATACGGTTTGGCTTTTTTAGCTAAATTTTCTAAGAAATCAATCACTTGTTGTGGTGTATCGGCCATCTTGGTAGCCAGCGAAAGTTCTGCAAAATTATTAAAGCCCAATAATTTAGCCTCTTCATCCCGTAACTTGAGCAGCTGGCTGATTATTGCTGTGTTATCGTACTGAATATTTCCAAACTCATCGGCTTTACCAAACTCACTCGCGCGCGTGGCATAAGCGCGGTAAAGCGTCTCGCGCAAATCGCGATTGTCAGCATACTGCAGTACTGGCAGATAGCTGGGAAAGTGTAAGGTAAATTTATAGCCAGGTTTGTCTTCGCTTGTGGCAGCTTCTTTGGCAGCCAATAACACATCTTCGGGAATGCCAGTCAGCTTGTCTTTATCGGCCTCGTATAGTGCATACTCATTGGTGGTGTCCAGCACATTTTCTTCAAACTTGCTGGCTAATTTCGAGAGTTCTTCACTAATCGCTTTGAAACGTGCTTTCTGGTCAGCTGGTAATTCAGCCCCGCCCAATTTGAAATCGCGTACTTCATTATTAATAATCTTTTGCTGGGCCTGGTTTAAAGTTTTAAACTCTGCACTGGCCTGTATTGCGCGATACTTCGCGTAAATCCGCTCATCTTGCGCTAAATCACTGTAAAAATCGGTTAACTTCGCTAAATTAGTATTATAGGCTTCACGTAATTCTGGGCTATTAACCACCGCGTTCATGTGGCCCACTTGGCTCCATGCACGCGATATCTTTTCATCTAAGTCTTCTAACTTAAGTGCAAAATTCTGCCAGGTAGGCGCGTCTGAACTAGTTGCTAAGGTATCAATCACTTGTTTGCCTTCACTTAAAAGTAAATCAAGCGCAGGCGAAACAAGTTCTGGTTTTATTTCGTTAAATTTGGGCAGGCCAGCAAAATGCAATAGGGGGTTAGACACAAAACTCTCTCTTAATTATAAATACTAGTTGATTAGCCTTAAGCATATAGGGTAACGATACACTTCACCTTTACTACTGGAGATGGCGGCAAGAATGCAAAATACAACATTAAGTAACCAAATAATGCCCATAAATACAAAGCCAATGAGGATGATGGCCAGCACGCCTGCAATAAATTGCGCAATCAACACAGTAATTTGAAAATTCAGGGCTTCTTTAGCATGATCGGCAATGTAAGCGCTGTCGTCTTTTTTAAGTATCCACACCAGTAAGCCGGGTATAAATGAAAATACAGTACCACCCAAATGTGTCACGGTGGCGATGTTTTTGTCATCGTTGCTGGGGGTTGCGATATCACTTCGAATTTCATTTTCAATTTGGTCAGCCATAGCGCTTCCTTCTTTAGTTTGTGGATATTAATACTGATTAAATTTTGCGACTAGAGGTTCAATTTTTTCCAAATCACTATAACTCAGCACTTTACGGGCATGGCTATTGAGCTTAATCATTTCACTGCGTAAAATCTGTTGCTTTACGCTGAGCACATTCGATGGATGCATGGAAAGTTGACGCAAGCCCATACCAATCAATAACTTAGTGAGCTTGGCGTCGCCTGCCATCTCGCCGCAGACGGCGACAGATTTGCCTAATTTAGCGCCTGCTTTAATCGTGATGGAAATGAGCTTCAAGACCGATGGATGCAATGGATTATACAAATGCGACACCGCGTCATCCGTGCGGTCTATCGCCAAAGTGTATTGAATCAGGTCGTTAGTACCGATAGACAAAAAATCCAGCTCTTTGGCAAATGCCTCGGCATTAATGGCAGCGGCTGGCACTTCAATCATGCCGCCAAGTGCGATATTTTCATTAAAGGGCACATTTTGTTTGCGTAAAGATAGTTTTGCGCGTTCCAGCAATAGTTTTGTCTGCCGCAATTCAGACAAGCTAGAGAGCATGGGAATGAGTATTTTAATATTGCCGTAATGTGAGGCACGTAACAAGGCGCGTAATTGCGTATGAAAAATTTGCGGCTCCGATAAACATAAACGCACTGCACGTAAACCTAAAGCGGGGTTAGCGCAATCAGATGCAGCATCAGGGTTCATTTGTTTATCTGCGCCTAAGTCTAATGTGCGAATGGTCACTGGCATGCCATGCATGGCTTGTGCCACTTGTTTATAGGCCTGAAACTGTTCTTCCTCGTCTGGCATTTCACGCTTATTCATAAACAGGAATTCAGTGCGATATAAGCCAATACCTGTGGCACCAGAAGCTTTTACCGCAGCAACGTCTTCAGGCACTTCAATATTGGCGTGCAGTTCTATCGCGGTGCCACACATGGTGATTGCCTTGGTAGATTTAAGGCGTTTTAGTTTCTGTTGCTCAAGCTCGAATTGCTCTTGCCGCAGCTTGTATTCGGCCAAAATTTCGGTGGATGGATTTACAATCACCACCCCCAAGCTGCCATCCACAACAATCAGCTCGCCATCGCTAATTAAATCGCGTGCTCGCTGCAAAGCCACGATGGAAGGGATATTCAGGCTACGCGCTAAAATTGCAGTATGCGATGTTGCGCCGCCAACATCGGTGATAAATGCGGCAAAATCGTGCTGCTTGAATTGAATCGCATCGGCAGGCGAAATATCATGTGCGACGAGAATAATAGCGCTTTCTTTTTGCTTTACAGGTGTTTGATTCGGCGCAGGATGACCCAGCAATACTTTAATGACACGCTCCACCACCTGCACGACATCATGCTTGCGTTCACGCAAGTAGGCATCTTCAATCGCCTCAAACTGCTCCACAATGTCATCCATTTGCTGTTTGACTGCCCATTCTGCATTGCAGAATTCTTTGCGGATGATGTCTTTTGGAACCTCCGATAGAGATTTATCGGCCAGCATCATTAAGTGCGTGCCAATGAACGCGCTTAGTTCTGCCGGGGCATTTTTAGATAGTGAATTGCGAATTAACTGTAAGTCTTTTTTTACCGTATGGATGGCGTTTTCAAAGCGCTTGATTTCATCTTCGATTAACGGTTGTGGCAATTGATAATGCACCACCTCCAGTAAGGCATTAGACACCAAGTGCGCACGGCCAATCGCAATGCCGCTAGACACACCTATACCGTGTATGCTGAAGCTGGATTGAGAGTGAAGAAGTGCGCTAGGTTGTGCGTGTTGTGGCAACAAGTTACTCGCCCTCACCAAAATAGTCGTTAATTAAGGCGCGTAGGGCAATCATTGCGTCTGCCTCATCTTTTCCGTGGGCTTCCAGGCCAATAATACTGCCCTTGCCGGCAGCCAGCATCATCACCCCCATAATGCTTTTGGCATTCACTTTACGGCCATTTTTTTCTATCCATATTTCACTGTTAAATTGGCTGGCAGTTTGCGTAAGCTTGCTGCTAGCACGTGCATGCAGGCCCAGTTTGTTGATAATTTCGATTTGTTGTTGAATCATGACGCCTGCCTATCATGGTGGTCGCAACCGGTCTTCGTAAAATGCACCACGCCATCGCGTCCGCCACTGATTGCTTTAGCAACGCATACTTTCA
>JAKFDL010000051.1:0-3527 GCA_036676175.1 Methylotenera sp.
TGCTTTTAGTTAAAATTTCATCCGTAGTATCAATTAAACGATTTATTACTGGCGCATCATTTGTATAAATTACTTTTTGAGCAGCTAGAAACAGCCCTGAATTTGCATCAAACTCAATAGCGACGCCTCGACATCCATCCGCATAATGCGCCCAAAGCAATGGTTCAATCGGTGTTTCTGAAAGACTAAAAATTCCAATTCTATCGAGAATTTTATGTATTATCGGTTCAACAACTTGCGGCGAATTTTTCAACTCGTGAATTTGCCTATTCTCTTCCATCAATCTTTTTGCAGGAGAGAATTTAATTGGCGAGTGTTTAATAATACTATTGCGAACGTAATTTCGTATTTGTTTATCACTACCTTCAAATATTATTGATGGCCGTAGCTCGTTGGGGTCGTTTAGTTGATCTCGTTGTTTGAAATAAATTTGATTTTCGAGAATTATTGCACTTAACCAATTTTTTCTATCTTCATTATTAAGAGAAGTAAGATAGTAAAAACTATCAGGGTCTTTTTGTTCTGCAGACATTCAAAATATTGTCAAATAAAAATCCTGTGCTCTAACTTACCTAACCGCACTTACTCTCACCACAATTCAAGCAAGTCAAACAACCATCCATAATAATCGCGGCTTTGGTTTGGCATTTATTGCAAAGCTGTGCGCCTTTAGGGAAGCCTTCTGCAGTCATTTCCTCACCGGCTTTGGCGTGCTTTTCAAAATATTCGGTGCGTTTTTCTTCTACCAGTTTTTGTTGGTGCTCATCTAAGCCCTGCTTTTTAAGCATGCCGATGGATTGCAAATGCTGCTCGACCACCTCGCCAATCTCTGCCACTAAGCTTGGTACAAATTTGCCGCCTTTTTTAAAGTAGCCGCCACTTGGCTCGAACACGCTTTTAAGCTCTTCTACCAAAAACGTAACATCGCCACCTTTGCGGAACACCGCAGACATGACGCGGGTGAGGGCGACTATCCATTGAAAGTGATCCATATTTTTGGAGTTGATAAAAATCTCGAACGGGCGGCGATGCTCTTGCGGAGTATCAGGATGCATCACCACGTCATTAATGGTGATGTAAAGCGCATGCTCAGTCACTGGCGTTTTAATTTTGTAGGTGCTACCCACCAAAATATCGGGGCGGCTTAACGGCTCGCCCATGGCCACCACATTGCTTTGGTGCGCTTTGGCTTCTGCCGCTTTAGTGGCGGCGTCTAGTTTATCTTGCTCGTTAACCAGCGCGTAGCCTGTGATTTTTTTATCTATTTTAACTGCCATAATTTCTCTCCTAAATACTGCAATTCCTGCAAGGGCGCAAACTCAGCCGATATATACTGGAACCAGTTTGCAATCCTGTTATTTTTAAACCAAAGTTTTTTAATTAAAAAGTACGTTTTTGCTGCTTGCATAAACTTCCCCTTTTTTATGCGCCCAATTGTGGGCGAGCCAATTAATACTTACACTAAAATTTACCTTAGAACTTACCGTAGTAGCCCTCTTTTAACGCATCGTAAAGATTGGCCGCGCTGTGAATCTCGCCATCGTATTCAATCTCTTCGTTGCCTTTTACTTCTATCTCGGTGCCATCATCCAGCGTAAATTTATAGGTAGTGTTTTCTAAATCTTTCTCGGTAACCAACACGCCCTGGAACGCCTCTGGGTTAAACCTAAACGTGGTGCAACCTTTTAAGCCTTTGTCGTAGGCATATAAATAGATATTTTTAAAATCTTCAAAATCGTAATCGGTCGGCACATTGATGGTTTTTGAGATTGAGCTATCAATCCATTTTTGTGAGGCCGCTTGAATATCTACATGGGCTTTGGCCATGATGGTGGAAGAATCCAAGAAGTAATCTGGCAGTTTTTCATCTTCTTTATCTGAAAACGGCATGGCTTTTGGATTAATCAACTCGCGATAAGCCAATAACTCGTAAGAGAACACATCGACTTTTTCTTTGGATTTTTTGCCTTCGCGAATCACGTTACGTGCATAGTGGTGCGCAAAAGATGGCTCAATGCCGTTGCTGGCGTTGTTGGCTAAACTCAATGAGATAGTGCCGGTTGGCGCGATAGAGCTGTGGTGCGTAAAGCGCACGCCTTTTGTGGCAATTTGGTTGCGCAAGCCTTCTGGGAACTGCTGCATATAGCGGCTGTATTTACCCAGCAACACTTTACCCGCGATTTTTTGACCCACTTTAATGCCGTCAGACGCCATTTCTGGACGTTTTGCCAGCATGTCGGCAGTGACTTCGAATTTTTCTTCCATGATAGGCGCAGGGCCTTTTTCCTCGGCCAGTTGCACACCCACGTTCCAGCCTTCTTCGGCCATCACGCGCGTCACTTCATCGGTAAATTTAATCGATTCCTCTTCGCCATATTTCATTTTCATCATGGTAAAGGTTGAGCCTAAGCCCAAGTAACCCATGCCGTGGCGGCGTTTGCGGGCGATTTCATCACGCTGCTGTTGCAACGGCAGACCGTTAATTTCTACCACGTTATCCAGCATGCGGGTAAATACACCCACCACTTGGCGATATTCTGCCCAATCAAACGTAGCTTCATCGGTAAACGGGTTGCGTACAAACTTGGTGAGGTTAACCGAGCCTAATAAACATGCGCCATAAGGCGGCAATGGTTGCTCGCCGCATGGGTTAGTTGCGCGAATGTTCTCGCAGAACCAGTTGTTGTTCATCTCGTTTACACGGTCGATTAAGATAAAACCAGGCTCGGCAAAATCATAAGTGGATGACATAATCACATCCCACAGGCGGCGTGCCTTGATGGTTTTATACACGCGGCAAGCCACTTTGCCAGCATCTACACCATCTGCTTTGGTGAGGTATTTGCCTTTTACTGGCCACTCGCGCCACACCACTTGCGTAACGTCGTTGACGTTCAAGCCATCCACAATCGCTTCTTTTTCAGTCACAGGAAAAGCCAGCTTCCATTCGCTGTCAGCTTTCACTGCTTCCATAAATTCTTTAGTAATGAGGCAAGAAAGATTAAATTGGCGCAAACGACCGTTTTCGCGTTTGGCTTTAATAAAGTCAGTCACATCTGGGTGGCTAATATCGAACGTGGCCATTTGTGCACCGCGGCGACCACCTGCTGATGACACGGTGAAACACATTTTGTCGTAGATATCCATAAAGCTGAGCGGGCCGCTGGTGTAGGCGCCAGCACCTGCCACGAATGCACCTTTTGGACGTAAGGTAGAAAACTCATAGCCAATGCCGCAGCCTGCTTTTAGCGTTAAGCCAGCCTCATGCACCTTGTTGAGGATATTGTCCATGCTGTCTTCTACCACACCAGAAACCGTGCAGTTGATAGTTGAGGTGGCAGGTTTGTGCTCTAAGGCACCGGCATTAGAAGTAATGCGGCCAGCGGGAATTGCACCGCGGCGTAATGCCCACAAAAATTTCTCATGCCATTCAGCACGTTTTTCTTCAGTTGTTTCTACATCGGCCAACGCACGCGCCACCCGCGAATATGAAGCATCCATATCAGCATCCACATGGTCGCCGTTTT
>JAKFDL010000052.1:0-2017 GCA_036676175.1 Methylotenera sp.
GAATGGCCAGGGCGATAAAGCCCAAAACAGGCCGGATATACGCATGCAACCGCGCTGACGACAGATGCAAAAGAAAGGCTTTACTCACTACTTGTGGGGAGAGTCCATATACGCATTGTTAGATGCCACCACTCAGGATTTTTATTACTTCTTTGTGTTCTAGCAGCTCTGCCAACTCGATTGGCGTGCGACCATTTGAGTCTTGCACGGCTTCCGCGCCGAGCGATAGAAGCAGCGCCACTGCTTCAGGGTGATTTTGCTCAGCTGCACAATGTAGAGGGGTAAACCCTGTTTCTCCCCGTGCATTTATGTCTGAGCCAGCCTCAACTAGAGCTTTTATAGCCTCGCAGTCACCCCAGCAGCTGACGATGTGAAGAGGTGTATCTCCCCAAACATTTTTGCAGTTAACAGACGTTACTTTATGGCCGTAATAATCTGGAACTGACCCGACTTGGTTGAGTATTTCTTCAAGGCTACGCATAACTTCCTTGTGGTTTCTAACGATTAAGCTAAGGGGCGGGCTTTAGCCCGTCCCAGCGAACGAAGTGAGCGATTTGAGTGCTGTAATGGACTCTCCCCGCGCCACAGTTCTATACCGAGAACGGTGGTGACTGAGATAAGGCTTTACTCACTACTTGTGGGGAGAGTCCATATATGCTGTTAGAGGTAAAGCGCTACGCATTATTGGGGCTCCAGTTCGGACCAACGAGGATTTAGCCCCTTCGATTCCATTGTTGCTCCATAGTCCTGAAAGTTATTTTTGCTAATGAGATCTTGGCTTGCCCAGCTCGCTTCACAGTCTTCACAAACCCAAATTAATTCTCGCGTACTTATGATGCGCATTGGCCTTATGTGTCCTTGCTGGCACCTGGGGCACTCAAGGGGCATGAGCATTACCTCTAACGTTTGGTTAAGGGGCGGGCTTTAGCCCGTCCCAGTGAGCGAAGCGAGCGATTTGAACCATTTGTTATGCGCTTTTGGTTGCTGGAGTTAATAGTGCATTAATGTAGTTCACAACCTTTTCATTTATTTCAGTCCATTTTCCGCTAATTACGTGTTTCGGCTGAATTGAATACTTGACGCGACCTTCAAAGACAAGCTTTGTTGTGATCGTACATGTATGTAGCTTTAGAATATTATTTGAAGGCAATATTTGCATGCAGTTAATTATTGTGCCTGGGTAGTTATTGGGTGTGTATAAGGCTCTCCTAATTGTTGTGCAGCGTATTTTGTCTTCTTCAGATAGTAAATTTTTGTTTATAACTGTGCCAGTTGCGGGGCAGGTCGTGTCATCAAATTTTCGGTAGCCCTCTATATCACTCGTAACTTCAGAGTATTTGGCTTTCGGGGTAAGGTTTAACCACTGCAACTGTGTGCTAAGTTCATCTTTGGCGCTGTAAGAAATGCGTACAGTGTCTACATGACCTCCTATAAGATAATTTTGTTCGGTGCCATTTCCTTTTTTGTTTTCGTATATGGTTTCTACTACTTCATCTGATACAAGCAGGCCTATGCCGATATAATTATTATAGTTTCTCTCGCTCGGAGGATATGAGATAGC
Organism: Methylotenera sp.; assembly: GCA_036676175.1. Classification (GTDB taxonomy): domain Bacteria; phylum Pseudomonadota; class Gammaproteobacteria; order Burkholderiales; family Methylophilaceae; genus Methylotenera_A. Next base: position 1,562 of record JAKFDL010000052.1, read on the forward strand.
TTGATCTGCTGCTTTTAAATAGAAGGCTATCCTGCTCTGGTCGGGTGCGCTGCATCTTTTACCTGGAATAGGTTTGGCGCATGGAATTTCGATAAAGCCTTCTGTAATACCAATGACTCTGTTATGGGTGGTGTTGTGCTTTATTTTTATTGAAGTCATGAGAAATATAATAACTGCGAGTATTATAAATATTATTTTTATTGTTCTATAACGTGGCATGGCGACCTCAAAAATACTTCAGCAATGCGCATAACTATAAATAGACACCAATTGGTGTGATAACGCTTTTACGGTTGTGGTGGATAACATTCCTTGTCCTCTCGTCTATCCCTGTCTAGGGAAACTCTGAAGAAGACTTCCTGATTTTGGCAAAATACCCGGATTCCACCCGCTGAGTTTTCCGATGAAGCAGATGACCTTCGCCGACGCCGAGTACGCAGGCAAGCGCAAGCAGAC
>JAKFDL010000053.1:0-2377 GCA_036676175.1 Methylotenera sp.
GACGCGCTTTTTATGAACGTGCCAGTATTAACCTTTTTAGGTGACACCTTTGCCAGTCGTGTAGCAGCAAGCTTGTTAATGCGGGCAGGCCTACCAGAGCTTATTACTGATAATTTGCAAGCGTATGAGCAAAAAGCCCTATATTTTGCACAGCGCCCAGAAAAGCTGGCCGAACTTAATATCGCACAGAAAAAATCAGCAATTTTTGATGCAAACCAATTCGCGCACGACATTGAGCAAAAGTACCTGGATATCTGGGCGAAATTGCCATAAAAACTTGGCATGTGATAAAGTTTAGCTCACCACCAATAATAGGATTTTAAATGGCTGCCATTGACATTACACCCGTGCTCAAATTCATGACCGACAAAGGAGGTTCAGATCTATTCTTTAGCACCGGCGCGTCGATTCATATGGATATTGAAGGTGAAACCATGCCTGTCAATGCACAAAAAATGGCGCCTGGCATGATTAAAGAGATTGCTTACGCCATTATGAGCCCCGACCAAATTGCAGAATTTGAAAAAGAATTAGAATGTAACTTTGCCATTGGCCGTAAAGATATCGGTCGCTTTCGCGTCAACGTATTCAGGCAGCGTGGCGAGGTCGGCATGGTCATTCGCCATATTAAAACCGAAATCCCCGATTTTGAAACTTTAGGTTTACCGCTTGTTTTGCGCGAACTCATCATGAGAAAACGGGGCCTGGTATTGGTGGTGGGCTCAACTGGCTCAGGAAAATCGACCACGCTGGCATCAATGATTGATTACCGCAATGCCAATGAAACTGGCCACATCGTCACCATTGAAGACCCGATTGAGTTTGTGTACCAACATAAAAAATCGGTAGTAGACCAACGCGAAGTAGGCATTGATACACACTCATTCACGAGCGCACTTAAAAATGCCATGCGCCAGGCGCCAGATGTGATTTTAATTGGTGAAGTGCGCGACATGGACGGCATGCAACAAGCGTTAACTTATGCAGAAACAGGCCATTTATGCTTAGCCACGTTACATGCAAACAATGCTAACCAAGCGCTGGAGCGTATCATTTCTTTTTTTCCAACAGAGGCCAAACATGGCTTGCTACTTGGCGTTTCGCTCAATCTAGTGGGCATTGTGTCGCAGCGCTTGATTCCAGGAAAAGTACAAAAACGCGTAGCCGCGGTGGAAGTACTAATCAACACGCCGTATGTTTCCGAGTTGATTCAAAAACAAAAAATGGGTGAACTGAAAGAAACCATGGCTGATAACAATGACATTGGCATGAACACCTTCGACCAATCGCTGTTTAAACTATTCGCTAATGGCAAAATCGATGAAGACGAAGCACTTGCCAATGCCGATTCGCGCAACGATTTATCACTGAAAATTCGCTTTGCTGCTGAAGGTAACGCAGGTGGTTTTGGCGGTTAGCGCTTAATCTTTGTGATTTAATGCCGCGGTTAAAGCAGCGGCAATAATCAGCAGTCCACCCAGCCATTCGTTTAACGTCATGGCCTCATGCGCTAAGTAATACGAGGCAATGGCGGCTACTACCAATTCAAATAAAAACAATACCGAAGCGCGAATTGCTGTCAGTTGCGTAACACCAAATTGCACCAACATGGTAGCCGCAATTAACAATAACGCGATAACGAGCATTATCAGCCAATTGTTTAGGCTAAAAAAACTCGGTGCGACAAAGTTCTGACCATAGTAATTGACTAAAAATGGCGCAGATAGCGCTGCTACCACAATCACCCCAAGCCATACCGAGAATGATTTTTGCAGTAAGTTGAGCTGGCTGGATTTTCTGGTAATGACATTGGTCAATGAGAAGCCAATGCCCGCAGATAGTGCCAGCCATTCTGCGCTATTACGCGGAACAGGTAAGCGGCTTTCTACCTCGCTAAATGGCCCTGCCAGCATGATATAGGCGCCAACCAGGGCGATGACAATCGAGAGGAAACCAATCTTTGTAATTGGTTCTTTCAGCCAAAAACGCGCCAGTAGCAGTGTCCACAATGGTGATAAGTAAAATAGCAGCATCACCCGCATCACTTCGCCATCAATCACTGCCAGCACATAACTCAGGTTGGTCCAACCGGCGACAAGGCCGATCCAAACCACATTTTGTGGCTGTTTAAATAGCGCACGCCAGTTGCTAACAAAATGTTTGGCAAAATAAGTACCTGCCAGCAACGCAGCAATACAATAGGTGTAAAAGCTAGAAGCCACGCCAGATACACCGGCTTCAGCCATTAAGCGATATGGATACCAAATGATGCCCCAGCAAAAAGCCCCAAATAGCAGACCAAATATCGCTAACCCATTTTTATTGCTATTAATCAATATGCATCCTAAATTATAATAGAGCCTATGAACTCAAACCT
>JAKFDL010000054.1:0-49398 GCA_036676175.1 Methylotenera sp.
TGATTAAAGTATATAATAAAATCATATTGTTATTAATTTTTAGTATTGCCTAATTTTATAAAATGAATACGTCAAATAACGAGCTAAATATTGCTGAGCCAAGGCTGTTAGACCAAGTACGCGGCAAAATTCGCTTAAAACATTACAGTATTCGCACAGAACAGGCTTATACAGACTGGATTAAACGTTATATTCTGCATTTTGACAAGCGACACCCAAGAGATTTAGGCGCGGCAGAGGTGGAGCAGTTTTTAACTTATCTGGCGGTTCAAGGCAATGTGGCTGCTAGCACACAAAACCAAGCCAAAAGTGCATTGTTGTTTTTATACAAGGAGGTGCTGGGTACGGCTTTGCCTTGGTTGGATGATGTTGAGCAAGCAAAAACCTCAAGGCACTTGCCGGTAGTACTTACGCAAGACGAGGTGGCTAAACTATTATTGCAGTTATCGGGTACGCATCATTTAATTGTGAGTTTACTTTACGGCACAGGCATGCGTATTTTAGAAGTGCTGCGCTTGCGGGTTAAAGATGTGGATTTTGCGCGTAAAGAGATTTTAATTCGCGATGGAAAGGGTTATAAAGACCGCGTAACTGTGTTGCCATTAAGTTTGATAGCGGCTTTAAAAGCCCATTTAGTTAAAGTAAAAGCCTTACACGCTGCCGATTTGGAAAACGGTTTTGGGCGGGTATATATGCCTATGGCATTAGATAAAAAATATCCTTCGGCTGGTATCGATTGGGCTTGGCGGTATGTTTTTCCATCGGGTAAGTTGTCGGTAGACCCGCGCTCTGGCGATACGCGTCGCCACCATATACAAGATCAAGCTATTCAACGTGCAGTACGCCAAGCGGTGGTGGATGCAGGTATTGCCAAACACGCCACCCCGCATACTTTGCGTCACAGCTTTGCCACACATTTGCTTGAGGGCGGTTATGATATTCGCACAGTACAAGAGCTTTTGGGACATTCTGATGTGAGCACCACCATGATTTATACTCACGTGCTGAATAAAGGCGGGCGTGGCGTGAGTAGTCCACTGGACGTGCTTTAGTTTCATGGTTTTAACTAGGCCATCTTAACGGTTAATTCGCTATAATCGGGCGATGAGCTTACGTCTTCGCTTAAATCTGCTGATTACTGCATTGCTGCTGCTGTTTATGTCGGCCGTGGGCTTTGTGGTATTTAGTGGTACTAAAGCGTCGATTCAAGAAGGCGTAGAGGCTGCTACCCGCGTCACCACACAGTTGCTAGATACTGTGATTGTAAGTTCAGTGCAAAACCCTGAATGGGGTTATACCCACGAGGTGATGCATCGGTTTTTGCAGCATTTGGGCCATGTGCGCGGCAATGAAATAAGACTTTACGATTTGAGTGGCGCACAGATTTTTAAATCACCGCCTTCAAAATATCGCTCTCATGAAAACCCTCCTGAGTGGTTTCACAATATGCTGAATCCACATGAAAAATCAGTGACACGTTATATCAACTTCGGCAAGCTGGTGGTGCAGCCCAACCCGGCAGGCGCGATTCGCGATGCGTGGGGCAAGTTCAAAAATTTGTTATGGGTTGGGTTAGGGTTTTTCTTCCTGCTTAATTTGGCCGTGTATTGGATGCTGGGTCACTGGCTACAACCATTACAGCCGATACTAAAAGCAATTAATAGAATGGAGCATGGTGATTTAAGTACCCGCTTACCCAACTTTGATTTGCCAGAGTTTGACCGCATTGGGCACAGCCTGAACCGCATGGCAGAATCATTGACGGCTGAACGTGAGCTGGAAGAAAATCGCCAACTCACCGCGCTGATTCAAAGCCATATTGAAGATGAACGACGCAGTTTGGCACGTGAGCTTCATGATGAGCTTGGGCAATATGTCACGGCGATTAAAACTTTTGCAGTAACCATTGCCAACAAAACTGAAAATAAATCTCCTGACATAGCGGCCAGCGCGCAAACTATTGTGGCTGCAGCGAATCATATCTACGATGGAATGCATAATATTATTCGTCAATTACGCCCAGGGTCACTAGATAATTTAGGCTTAAGTGAAACGTTAAAAGATACGGTAAATAACTTGCAAAAACAGCAGCCAGATGTTCATATAAATTTAACACTGGCAGGCAAACTAGAAGCATTAGGTGAAAGCTTGAACATTAATATTTACCGCATCGTGCAAGAGTCGCTGAATAATGCAATTAAACATGCGGATGCAAAAAATATTGCAATTAGTTTAAGCACCACTGAAACAGGGTCGTTGCATTTGATGATTAAAGACGATGGCAGAGGCATGAACATACACGATGTTGACCAAAGCAACCATTTTGGTTTGCTGGGGATGCGTGAGCGTGTGCAAAGTTTTGGTGGCAGTTTCCATATAGATTCTGAGCCTGGAAACAGAACCGGCACCGTCATCACCATACACATTCCCAAAGCCATTGCGGCAGAACAAACAGTTTAAGTTTTTAAAGGATAAGAATCGTGAGCCAAATTAATGTAATGCTGGTAGATGACCATGCAGTTGTGCGCATGGGTTTTAAAATGCTGCTGGAATCGGCTGCGGACATTAAGGTGATTGCCGAGGCCGAGAATGGTGAAACCGCGATTAAATCCTACATGGAGCATAAACCGAATGTGGTGGTGATGGATATCACCATGCCTGGCATGGGCGGGTTGGAGGCGATAGAGCGCATTTTGGCCAAAGACAGCGGTGCTAAAATTTTAGTGTTGAGCGCGCATGAAGACTCAGTGCATCCCAAACGCGTATTAAACGCCGGTGCGATGGGTTATTTAACCAAGCGCAGTGCGGCCGAAGAGTTGATTAAGGCCATTCGCAGCGTGGCCAGTGGTAAAAAATACATTGAAGCAGGCGTTGCACAGCAAATGGCGATTCAACAGCTTAGCGGAAGTCAAAGCCCTGTCGATGTGTTGAGTGAGCGTGAGTTTGAAGTGTTTATGTCGTTGGCAAAAGGCAAAACAACCAATGAAATTGCCGAAAATTTATTTTTAAGCCCACGCACGGTCGGCACCCATCTGTATAACATCAAGCAGAAATTAAATGCACAAAACTCTGCAGAGATTGCGCTGATTGCCATGCGCAGCGGTTTGTTAGAGCCATAGGCAAGCGTTAAAGCAGCAGTCGAAACACTTTAATTAATGAGGTTTATAGCGCGCTACATTAAGCTCGCCAGGGCTGGCGAGTTCTACCATGGTGACCGCGCCACTTGGAAGTTTGCCAAATTCTGGCGGAATTAAAAACGTAATAATTTTTTTGTCTGGTCGATCTGGGCTGGACTTAATAATTCCGGTGGCTACGCTCCAATGTTGCCATTCGCGTTTTGGCGGCAGGCTGATGCTGCCCATTAATCGCGCTTGTTCGTATACCGCATTTTTTTCTTCACCAATCAGCAAATTAAATAACTCTACTGCTACCAATTGGCTGCTCTGGATCACTTCTATTCGGTTTTCGGTGTTGGCAGCTTCTGCTGGCAGTGGCTCTGCAATTGGTTTCAATTTGACCGGTTTAAGCTCTTCAAAAGCAGTGTTCGCAAGCGCAATGTTGTAAGGATTTGCCTGGGCAACTTCAATGCTGCGTTTAACTGAGTTGAATTTTTCTAGATTTTGCTTCGCCAAGTTTTTGTCTATTTGGTCTTGGTTGATTGACGCGGTGTTTGCAGGTTGGTATGGTTTAAGCAAAGCAGATTGTGCAATAGAATTTTCTGTCGACGCAACCGATACTTCCGAGTTTGAAGCACTGGTACTACGGTTGCTTGGCCCGTCATCTACATCCATCGCACGCGCCATGGCTTTATCAGCGACGCTAGTGGCGATGGAGCGCACAATCTGCTGCGCCACTGTTCCACCCAGGCAACCGCTAAGTAAAAAAATAGTTGACGCAACTGCAATATATCTAAAAATTATATTAAGTTTAATCATTAAAACTTAAATTCACATACCTAACGCGGAAAGTACAGATTACTGCTAACTTGTTGAAATGTCTAGTGGTTTTATGGAAAAATCGACAGGAAAAATAAGAGAAAATTTAGTTTGTGGTTTCTAAAATTAGTAACCACAGTATTTTGTGGTTTTTAGGTTTTGATTGCCTGTGAGTTAGTGGGCAAATTTGTTGCGTTGACGCTAATGATGCCGCTTAAGATAATCAAGCCAATTGCCAGCCACTCACTACCTAATAACTGTTCTTGCCAAAATAACACGCCAAAAAAGCTGGCTAACACCACGGTGAGATAAGCTAGGCTAGCTACAGTCAAGGTGTGGCCAGTGCGGTAGGCTCGCGTCATGGCGAGTTGTGCAATGGTGGCGGATACGCCTAAACCAACTAATACGGATAAATCCTGCCAACCAAGTGTGGTAAATCCAGGCTCACCCAACGTATCGCTGAGTATTAACCAAAGGCCAGATGCGACAGTAGATACAAGCGTGAAATAGTAAACAGTGCGCCAATCAGGCTCATTTAAGTTGGCTAATTGTTTCACATTGATATAAGCAATCGCAGCGCCTGCGCCGGAAGCCAGCCCCATAGCGCCTGCCAAGGCATCGTCGCTATGTAATGTAGGTTTTAGCAACAGCACGACGCCAATAAAGCCTATAGCGACGGCAGCATATAAAATTCTTGTTGGTTTTTCATGCAGCAAAAACGGCATAAAAAGCGCCAAAAATAAAGGCGAGGTGTAATTCAGGGTAACGGCAGTAGCTAAATGTAAATGGGCGATGGCATAAAAAAATAACACCAGTGACACAAATCCTACCAAGGCACGCGACATATGTTTGGCAAATACCGGTGTTTTAAGTGGCAATTTCTTAAGGAAAATATAGGCATATATCGCCAATAAACCAAATAGCGAGCGATAAAATACCAGCTCGGCGCTACTGAATTTAGTAGCACCCACTTTCACCAGTGCGCCCATAATTGCAAAGCCCAATGCGGCGACCAGCATCCACAAGCTACCTAAATGCGGCAGCTTCATTAGGATGGATTAAAAGGGTATAAATGCGCCTGCATGTGTTTACGATACCACACATGGAAATGCGCTAAACCGGTTTCTAGCGGATGCTGGTAAGGCCCACGTTGATCAATTTGCTGTGCAAACAATGCTTGACGTCCATCGTGCATGCGTTGGCAAATTTCTTTATCTTCATTGGCGGTTTCAAGGTACGCCGCTTGCTGGGCCTCTACATAAGCGCGCTCAAAGCAGGCGATTTCTTCAGGGTAATAGAACTCCACCACATTGCTGCAACTATTCACCCCGGTGGGAATGAGGTGAGAAACCACCAGCACATTGGGATACCATTCCATCATTAAAAACGGGTAATACACCATCCAGATAGCGCCATGTTTGGGTGGCTTCTCGCCCTGAAACCGATGAATCTCAGTCTGCCATTTTTGATATGCGGGAGACAAGTGTTGGGCTGGGGCAGTCTTGTAACCAACGGTTTGCGCGCTAAAGTTTTCGCCAAAATCCCAATGCAAATCAGCACAATCGACTACTTGGTTTAAGCCAGGATGAAACGGCCCAACGTGATAATCCTCTAAATAGACTTCGATAAACGTTTTCCAGTTGAACTGGTAATGTTCAACATTGACGCTATCCAGCTTATAGTCACTAAAATCAAAATCGTGCTTACAGCCAAGTAAATCCAACTCATTGACAATGTTATGCGGGGTTTCAAATAGCATGCCTTGCCAATTGTGCAGGGCAATTTTTTGCAAGTGCAGGCAAGGGTTTTCGTCAAAATGCGGTGCGCCCAACAGCTTGCCGTCTAGGTTATAGGTCCAGCGGTGCAGTGGGCAGACAATGTTTTGTGCATTGCCGCTACCATTAAGCATGATGGCTTGGCGATGCCTGCATACATTGCTGATCAGCGAGATTTCGCCGTCGCGATTGACTAAACTTTTTGCACCCTGCATCCAGTCTTGCACATAATAATCACCCGCATTAGGCACCATCAGTGCGTGACCCGCGTATTTAGGCGCCTTCGCAAACAAATGTTGCTGCTCTAGTGCATAAACACCAGGATCTGCATACCAGGCAATGGGCAATTGCGGCTGTGTAGGATTGATTTGTTGAGGAAAGATTGCAATAGAAGACATAGTTAGTAAAACGTAATAGTTGGTAAAGCTTAAAGTGCAGTTAAAACAGAAACCGAATTTTGCCCGAATATGCTTGATTTGAAAACAGTAATTGAGCTTAATAGGATCGGAATTTGCCCAATATGCCAAATTTATGAAATCAGCTAAACTGCTGCAAAGTAAAATTCCAAAAACAACCTAACACAAATAATAAGGGGCAGGCATGGCTGACGTAGCAAATAATAATTCCAATCAATACCTTAATCAAAAAGAGCTACAAAAAACTACCCCAATTATTTTTGAGGGTAAAACCTCGGAGTATTTTGGTATTTGGATCGTCAATTTATTGCTTAGCATAGTGACCTTGGGGATTTATTCAGCATGGGCCAAAGTGCGCCGAAAAAAATATTTTTATAACAATACTTTAATTGAAAATGTTGGCTTTGATTACCACGCCAAACCCATTTCTATTTTAAAAGGTCGCCTCATTGCAGTGGTGCTGTTAGTGATAGCCGCCATTAATCCAATTTTGCAAAGCCTGGTTTTTTTGCTGATTTTTATCGCGCTGCCATGGTTGGTGGTGCGGGGTTCTATTTTTAATTCACGCAATAGCAGCCATCGTGGTTTGAGGTTTGACTTTATTGGCACTGTAGGTAAGGCAGTGGCTGTGTTTATTGGCCTGCCCTTGCTGACGGTAATAACTTTTGGCTTGGCCGCGCCGTATGCTGCGCACGAAAAAAACCAATTTTTGATGAATAATCATCGTTTCGGCCTGAGCCAATTTGATATGAAACGAGTCGTAAAAGGTTTTTACAAAGTGTATATGATTTTGTTTATCGTGCCGATAATTGGTATTTTGGCGGCGGTAGCTATTCCTGCATACAAAGGCTATGAAGATAGAGTAAAAATAAGAGCGAGTACCCAAAGTCAGTTAATGCTACCAGCAAGTGTTGTGGCTTTCGCACCAGTGAATGCACAAAAAATAGTATTGGCGGCGAATGAGGTTGAAGAAGTGCCAGCAGAAGAAGAGGTCAAAGCGTCGGAATTTAAAACAGTAGAACGCGTGTATTCAGACAATAACCCACCGCCAGCTAGTGAACAGGTTGCAGAACAGGCCACTCCACCTCTGCCCATAGAAGAGCAAACCAAGCAGCTTGAAGGCCAGATGCAAGAAAATATGCAAGAGCAGGATTTACAGAAAATTCAGGAACACATAGAACAAATGCAAGCAAAAGAGGCTGCAGATGCTGAAGCCAAAATGCAAGAGTGGATGCAAAACCCTAGTGTATGGCTAATTGTATTTCTGGTAGCGTTAGTTTATATACTGTTTATTTTTGGCTTTTTGGGCTACTTGCAGGCGCGTATTGGTAACCTGATATGGAACAACACGACGCTAGATAAACTGTCGTTTAGAAGCAGCTTGCGCGCACGTGATTTTGCCTTGCTTTACTTTACCAATATCGTGGCGATAATGCTGACGTTTGGCTTAGCCACACCATGGGCACAAATTCGTATGGCAAGGTATCGCACCAGTAAGTTGCAGATAGTCGGTGATGTTGATTTTGACCAGTTTGTCGGTGATAGAAAAGCCGAAGTAAAAGCCACCGGTGAAGAAATTGCCGAGATGTTCGACGTTGATCTTTCGTTTGGTTAAGAGGCCATTTGGTTAATTAAGTGAGTTTCCAGGCCAACTATTTTGACGGCATTAAGGCAAGCTATAAGCCAGTATTGGTGCGGGTTGCAGAACATGCCAAACAGATTTCTTTTGAAGTGGATGGCGAAGAACTAAGTTTCAATTTTGCTGATATAGAAGTGCAAGCTAAATTAGGTTCGTCCAAGCGGTTGATTGATTTGCCTAATGGAGGCAGGCTGGAAGCGGCCGACATCAGTGAGCTTGAGGCCGCTATGCCCTCCAGAAGCAGTGCATTTTGGCGTGGCTTGCATTATTTGGAAAATCACCTCGGCTGGGTATTTGTCGCCATGTTGCTAACCGTATTTGCAGGCTGGATGTTTTTGCAATTTGGGGTGCCAAAAATGGCCGAATATGTAGCTGACATAACGCCGCCCGGCATGGAAGTAAAAATCGGCGAGCAGGTATTGGCAGGGTTGGACAGCCAAGTGGGCTACTTTTCACCCAGCAAAATAGAGCGTAGTCGCAGGGCCAGCGTCATTGCTGAATTAAACAAGTTGTGTTCGTCATTAGCAGATTCTGCCTTGAAAACCTGCCCTCAATATCGCCTGGAATTTCGTGATGGTGGGACGATTGGCGCCAATGCATTCGCGTTGCCGGGCGGCATTATGGTCATGACAGATCAACTGGTTACACTATCAAAAAACGATACTGAAGTGGTGGCTGTACTGGCACATGAGCTGGGCCATGTAAAGCAGCGTCATGCTTACAGGCAAAGCTTGCAGGGTGTGCTAGCAGGCTTGATTTTGGCAGCTGTCACCGGTGATGTGAGCTCGGTGGCGTCTGGCTTACCAGCGGCACTGATGCAAATGAAATACTCTCGTGCGCATGAAGTTGAAGCCGATGTGTTTGCACTCAATGCGATGCAAGCCGCGTGTCTGCCGCCCAGAGCCTTTGCTGATATTTTGCAGCGTTTGCAACACCAAACCTTGGGTGATGAGGGTGGTAGCAAAACTAAAAAACCACCAACTAAAAATAAGCCAAAACCAGCCCGGTCAGACTCGGTATCGGAGTTGCTGGCTACTCACCCTGATACGCAGGCACGTATTCAACCGTTTTTAGCCGCTAAACAAGATTGCAATTAAACGCGTTAAATTTAGCCTGACTTGCTGACCAAGTCTTGCTAAATAAGCACTTTTAAGCTAATCTCACGGCTTAGAAATATATAAAACTTATAAGGGAGATGCAGCAATGAAAAATCCATTAGAATCAGTTGCCGGCACGATTATTTCTGGGCTAATACTCACCGTGGTATTGGTGTTTTTTTTAAAAAACTTTTTAGCTTAGGGAGCGCAACATGGAAGCATTAATGCCGGGCATTGCACGTTGGTTACATGTAATATTTGGAATCACTTGGATTGGGCTGCTTTACTATTTTAACTTGGTGCAAATGGCTGCACTTAAAGACGCAGGCGCAGATGGTACAGCTGCTGGTATCACTAAACATGTGGCGCCGCGCGCACTGTTCTATTTCCGCTGGGCCGCTGTCGGTACATGGTTGGCAGGTGCATGGTTATTGGGTGCTGGCTTTGTCGATGCCTTCTTGTTGCGCAATGGCATGGAAGGTATTGGTATTGGCGCCTGGTTAGGTACCATTATGTTGATTAATGTGTGGCATTTTATCTGGCCAAACCAAAAGAAAATTTTAGGTATGGTGCCTGCGACAGATGAAGTAAAAGCGAAAGCACGTCGCGTCGCCATGTTGGCATCGCGTACGAATATGATGCTTTCAATCCCCATGTTATTTTTTATGGCAAACGGCTTAAGCCATCGCGCAGCGCTTGGCCTGTAGGGTCAGTTAGGGCTTCAACGGCGGCCTTAGCCGCCGTTTTGCTTTTTTAAGTTAGAGTAAATTATGTCGCATTTAATGAATACATATAGTCGTCAACCTATAACCTTCACCCATGGTGAGGGCGTTTGGCTATGGGCCACTAATGGCGAAAAATATCTGGATGCACTGTCTGGCGTAGCGGTAAATAGTCTTGGACATGCGCATCCGGTTCTGGTTAAAGCCATTCAGGACCAAGTCGCAAAAATGATCCATATCTCCAATATTTATCATATTGCCGAGCAGGAAGCACTGGCGAATAAATTGGCTGAAATTTCAGGCATGGATAAAGTGTTTTTTTGCAACTCTGGCTGTGAGGCGAATGAGGCCGCTATTAAGTTAGCAAGACTGTATGCGCACAATAAAGGCATAGAAAATCCTGAAATTATTGTCATGGAGCGTAGTTTTCATGGTCGTACCATGGCCACGCTTTCGGCAACAGGCAATCGTAAAGCACAAGCTGGCTTTGAGCCGCTCGTGAGTGGGTTTGTGCGGGTGCCGTTTGATGATGTGGAGGCTGTCAAAGCCATTGCCAGTCGCAAAAATAATGTGGTGGCGATTTTGGTTGAACCGGTGCAGGGGGAAGGTGGAATTCATATTCCAGCGGATATGGCAGCGTATATGCAAGGGTTGCGCAAAGTGTGCGACGACAATGGCTGGCTGCTCATGCTGGACGAAGTGCAATGTGGCATTGGTCGCACTGGCACCTGGTTTGCATTTCAGCATTCAGGCATATTGCCTGATGTGATGACCTTGGCTAAGGGTTTAGGCTCTGGCGTGCCGATTGGCGCATGCTTGGCGCGTGGTGTGGCGGCAGAAACTTTTGTACCTGGTAAACATGGCTCTACGTTTGGTGGAAATCCACTGGCGGCAACGGCAGGGTTAACAACGCTGAATGTAATTGCGGATGAAAAATTGCGTGAAAACGCGCAGAAGATGGGTGATTTGATTCACCAGGAAATAAAAGCTGCTTTAAAAGATATCCCCAGTGTGAAGGTGGTACGTAACGCTGGCTTGATGGTGGGTATAGAGCTGGACAGACCATGTAGTGAGTTGGTGAAAATGGCACTTGAGGATAAATTGTTAATTAACGTGACTGCAGAAAAAGTAGTGCGTTTATTGCCGCCGTTAGTAATTAATGAAGCTGAAGTGAGAGAGCTTGTTACACGCTTATCCAAGCTAATCAGGCAGTTTTTGAATGCAAAATGATTAAACACTTTTTACAGTTTAACGATTTAGACACTGGTGAGTTAAACCATATTTTTGCGCGTACGCAATGGATTAAAGCGCAATTTAAGGCCTATCAGCAGTACTGGCCACTACAGGATCGCACATTGGTGATGATTTTTGAAAAGGCCAGCACGCGTACGCGCTTATCATTTGAGGCGGGAATGCAGCAGTTGGGCGGTAGCGCGATCTACTTGAATACGCGCGATTCGCAGCTAGGCCGCGGTGAGCCAGTGGAAGATGCAGCACAAGTGATTTCACGCATGAGCGATTTGGTGATGATCCGCACTTTTGAGCAAGATATCATTGAGCGCTTTGCCGCAAATTCACGCGTACCGGTGATTAATGGGCTGACTAACGAGTACCATCCTTGCCAGATTTTGGCAGATATTTTTACCTTTATTGAACACAGAGGTGGCGATATCAGCAGCATTCAAGGCAAAACGGTGGCCTGGATAGGCGACAGCAATAATGTCTGCAATACGTGGTTGCAAGCCGCAGAGCTGCTAGATTTTAACGTGCACGTTTCTACGCCGCCAGGTTATGAGGTGGAGCCAGAACGCGCTAATTTATACGGCAATAGTCATTTTGAAACCTTTGATGACCCGATGGAGGCTGCTAAAGGCGCAGACTTGGTGACCACTGACGTGTGGACTAGCATGGGCTTTGAAGCAGAGAATGAAGAGCGTAAACGTGACTTCGCTGATTGGCAAGTTGACGCAGACATGATGAAAGTAGCCAACAAAGATGCGCTGTTTATGCATTGCTTACCCGCGCACCGAGGCGAAGAAGTGGCAGCAGAAGTGATTGATGGCAAGCAGTCTGTGGTGTGGGATGAAGCTGAGAACCGCCTACATGTGCAAAAAGCGCTGATGGAATATTTGTTGCTAGGTAAGATTTAAGATAAAAGTTTAGGTTTAGGTAAAGTTAAATGAGTACAAAAATTAAAAACGTAAAAAAAGTGGTGTTAGCCTATTCTGGCGGATTAGATACTTCCGTGATTTTAAAATGGCTCCAAGATGAATACCAATGCGAAGTGGTGACCTTTACTGCCGATTTAGGGCAAGGTGAAGAGTTGGAGCCTGCGCGGAGTAAAGCAAAAGCGGCGGGTGTAAAAGAAATTTATATTGACGATTTGCGCGAAGAATTTGTGCGTGATTTCGTATTCCCCATGTTTCGCGCCAACACAGTATATGAAGGCGAGTATTTATTAGGCACTTCCATTGCGCGGCCGTTAATCGCCAAACGTTTGATTGAAATTGCTAATGAAACTAAAGCAGATGCCATTTCACACGGCGCAACAGGTAAAGGTAACGACCAGGTACGTTTCGAGTTAGGTGCTTACGCACTAAACCCGAATATCCAAATTATTGCGCCATGGCGCGAGTGGGATTTGCTCAGCCGTGAAAAACTCATGGCCTATGCTGAAAAAAATAATATTCCTGTAGAAATGAAGCATAAACAAGGCGGTAGCCCGTATAGCATGGATGCCAATTTGTTGCATATTTCTTACGAGGGCCGTCATCTTGAAAATCCCGCCGCAGAGGCCGAAGATAGCATGTGGCGCTGGACAGTAAGTCCTGAAAGTGCTCCTGACGCTGCTGAATATTTGGATATCGAATATGTGAATGGCGACCCTGTCAGTTTGAATGGTGAGGCGATGAAGCCACATGATCTATTAGCACATTTGAATAAAATTGGTGGCAAACATGGCATTGGCAGGCTGGACTTGGTAGAGAATCGTTACGTGGGCATGAAATCCCGCGGTTGCTACGAAACTCCAGGTGGCACCATCATGCTCAAAGCACATCGGGCGATTGAATCTATAACACTAGACCGCGAAGTGGCACACTTAAAAGATGATTTGATGCCGCGCTACGCCAGCATGATTTACAACGGTTATTGGTGGAGCCCTGAAAGATTGGCCTTGCAAACTCTCATCGACCACACACAAAAATCGGTGAATGGCTGGGTACGCCTAAAACTATATAAAGGCAACGTGATTGTGGCTGGGCGCGATAGTAAAACTGACTCATTGTTTGATTCTAGTATTGCAACATTTGAAGATGATGCGGGTGCGTATGACCAGCGCGATGCCGGTGGCTTTATTAAGCTCAATGCTTTGCGGATGCGCATTGCGGCGAACTTGAAGAATCGGAAAAAGTAATTTTTGTAATGATGAAACAAGTAATTGCCTATGATTCAACACTCAGAGACGGCGCGCAGGCACAGGGCGTTTCGTTTACGGTAGAAGATAAACTTAAAATCGTGCAGCGTCTGGACGAGTTGGGCATCGGCTACATAGAAGCGGGTAACCCTGGCTCTAACCCGAAAGATCTAGAATTTTTTGAGCAGGTGAGCGCGCTTAAATTGAAGCAAGCAAAAATCATTGCATTTGGCAGTACGCGCAAAGTTGGTATTGCCGCAACTGAAGACCGAAATTTGCAATCGTTATTGAGTGCCAACACCGCCGCAGTGGCGATTTTCGGCAAAAGTTGGGATTATCAAGTCACTGATATTTTGCGTACCACTTTGCAAGAAAACCTGGACATGATTGCCGACACGATTGGCTTCCTAAAAAAACAGGGTAAAGAAGTGGTGTTTGACGCTGAACATTTTTTCGATGGTTATAAAGCTAACCCAGAATATGCCATGCAAACTTTACAGGCTGCTGTCGAAGCAGGTGCTGATGTGGTGTGTTTATGCGACACCAACGGTGGTACTTTTCCTGATGAAGTTTCTGTCATTACTAAAAATGTAGCGAAGAATTTCAAAGTGCAGGTAGGCATTCATTGCCACAATGATTGTGAAATGGCGGTGGCAAACTCTATCGCAGCAGTCCAAGCGGGGGCAACGCAGGTACAAGGCACGATAAACGGCATAGGTGAGCGTTGCGGCAATGCCAATTTATGCTCCATCATCCCTAATTTACAGCTTAAATTAGGCATTAACTGTATTCCGCCGGACAACATGGCAGCGCTAACGTCTGCAGCACGTTTTGTCAGTGAAATTGCTAATATGACTTTTAACGACAAGGCGCCATATGTGGGTAACGATGCCTTTTCACACAAGGGTGGTATGCATATCGACGCGGTGAGCAAAAACCCGATTTCATATGAACACGTTAACCCGGAAAAAATTGGAAATGTGCGGCATATCTTGGTATCTGAGGTAGCAGGGCGTAGTGCCTTGCTGAGCAAAATTAACGCTGTGGATTCAAGTTTAAATAAAGATTCTGCAGACACGAAACGTATTTTGGAGCATCTCAAATTTTTGGAGCATGAAGGTTACCAGTTTGAGAGTGCAGAAAGTTCGTTTGAGCTGATGGTGCAAAGGCAGTTAGGTAAACTTAACCCGTTCTTTACGCTCAAAGAATACAAAGTGACTACGTATTCGCCAGCCACAGATGGCGTGAATTCGACAGCCACGATTAGAATTGCAGTTGGCGAGCAGCAAGAAACGACCATCGCTGAAGGCGACGGTCCGGTTAACGCGTTAGATAAAGCGGTGCGCAAAGCGCTTGAACGCTTTTATCCAGCCATTAACGAGGTTAAGTTGATTGATTATAAAGTGCGCGTGTTGGATTCTGATCAAGCAACGGCGGCTAAAGTACGTGTGCTCATAGAGTCTGCGGACCTGCATACAACCTGGACAACGATAGGGGTATCGACCGATATCATTGATGCGTCGTGGTATGCCATGCTGGATGCGATTGAATACAAACTGATGCGTGATGCCCAAATGCTAGAAATTAAAACGTTGGGTGCCAACACACGTGCATCGCAAGCTTAAGAATTATTGAAGGAGTAATACCATGTTAGGAAAATCGGTGACTGGAAAAACACTTTACGATAAATTGTGGGAAACGCATTTAGTGCGCGAAGATGCGGATGGCACTTGCCTCATCTACATTGACCGTCACTTAGTACATGAAGTGACCAGCCCACAAGCCTTTGAAGGCTTGCGCATCGCAGGCCGTAAACCATGGCGCAATAGCAGTATCGTGGCCAACCCTGACCACAATACCCCGACCAAAGATTGGGATAAAGGCATTGAAGATCCGATTTCTAGGTTGCAGGTTGAAACGCTGGATAACAATATTAAAGACTTTGGTGCGTTAGTTTACTTTCCGTTCAAGCATGCGAATCAAGGCATTATCCACGTGATTGGGCCAGAGCAGGGTACGACTTTGCCAGGCATGACCGTAGTCTGTGGCGATAGCCACACCTCGACGCATGGTGCGTTCGGCGCATTGGCACATGGTATCGGTACCTCTGAAGTTGAGCACGTATTAGCCACACAAACCTTAATCGCTAAAAAATCCAAACGTATGCTGGTGGATGTTAGCGGCAAATTAGGTGCTGGCGTTACTGCAAAAGATGTGGCATTGGCTGTGATTGGCAAAATCGGTACCGCAGGCGGTAACGGTTACGCCATTGAGTTTGGTGGCGAAGTGATTCGCGCACTTTCAATGGAAGGCCGCATGACAATTTGTAATATGGCGATTGAAGCGGGCGCGCGCGCCGGTATTATCGCGCCAGATGAAAAAACAGCCGCGTACCTTAAAGGCCGTTTGCATGCACCTAAAGTCGCAGATTGGGATAAAGCGGTCGCTTATTGGAATACACTAAAAACGGATGACGACGCACAATTCGACACAGTGGTGACATTAAACGGTGCAGACATCGAGCCGCAGGTGACCTGGGGCACCTCGCCTGAGCAAGTGTTGCCGATTGGTGGGCGCGTGCCTGACCCAGCTATGGAAATGGATGCTACTAAGCGTACCAGTATTGAAAACGCTCTGAAATACATGGGCTTGAGTGCGAACACGGCATTAGAAGATATTAAATTAGACAAAATTTTTATTGGCTCTTGCACTAACTCGCGCATTGAAGATTTGCGCGCGGCAGCGGTTGTGGCTAAAGGTAAAAAAGTCGCTGATAGTATCTCACTGGCCTTGGTGGTGCCAGGTTCTGGCATGGTCAAGCGCCAGGCGGAAGAGGAAGGGCTAGATAAAATTTTTATTGATGCAGGTTTTGAGTGGCGTGAGCCAGGCTGCAGCATGTGTTTGGCGATGAACGCGGATCGATTAAGCCCAGGCGAGCGTTGCGCATCTACCTCTAACCGCAACTTTGAAGGTCGCCAAGGCCAGGGTGGACGGACGCATCTTGTCAGCCCAGCCATGGCTGTTGCCGCCGCCATTGCAGGTCACTTTGTAGATGTGCGCACTATTTAACGTTTAATCCAGTAGAACTTAAAGAAAATTTAGAAGTATATTTTAGGAAGCATCATGAAAGCATTTACCCAATTAAATGGCTTGGCTTGCCCGATAGACCGCGCCAACATTGACACTGACGCAATTATCCCAAAACAGTTTTTAAAGTCGATTAAACGCTCAGGATTTGGTCCCTATTTGTTTGATGAGTGGCGCTATACCGACCATGGCGAACCTGGCATGGATTGCAGCACACGGCCTTTGAACAAAGATTTCGTGCTCAATCAAGCACGTTACCAAGGTGCGCAAATTATGCTGGCGCGTGAAAATTTTGGTTGTGGTAGCAGCCGTGAGCATGCGCCGTGGGCAATTGAGGACTATGGCTTTCGTGTGATTATTGCACCTAGCTATGCCGATATTTTCTTTGGAAATTGCTACAAAAACGGCATGTTGCCGATTGTGGCAGATGAAGCGATGGTAGATAAGTTGTTTAAAGAGTGTGAAGCCAATGTTGGCTATCGCTTGAATGTCGACTTGCCTTCACAAACCGTCACTTTGCCGTCTGGAGAGTCTTTTGGTTTTGAAATCAACGCTACCTCCAAGCACAATTTGCTTAATGGCTTAGATGAAATTGGCTTAACTCTGCTGCATGCAGATGAGATTAAGGTGTTTGAAGAAAAACATAAAGCGACACAGCCTTGGTTGTTTGCTTAACAAATATCACAAAAATATAAGGAAAATTGAATGAAAATTGCAGTACTCGCCGGTGATGGCATTGGCCCGGAAATTATCGCACAAGCCTTGCGTGTGCTCGAGGTATTAAAGGCAGAAGGCATGCCACTGGAGTTTGTGCACGCACCATTGGGCGGCCAAGCTTACGACCAATATGGTCATCCCTACCCAGAATTCACGCAAAAAATCTGTCGTGATGCGGATGCCGTGTTGTTAGGTGCCGTGGGTGGTCCACAGTACGATAATTTAGATCGTCCGTTGCGGCCAGAGCGCGGTTTGTTGGCCATTCGTAAAGATTTAGGTTTATTTGCAAACTTGCGCCCAGCCGTGCTGTACCCAGAACTTGCCAATGCGTCTACGCTTAAGCCAGAAGTGGTATCAGGTCTGGATATTATGATAGTGCGCGAGCTGACAGGCGATGTGTATTTTGGCCAACCACGCGGTATGCGTACCAATGAAAACGGCGAGCGCGAAGGTTTTAATACCATGGTGTATGCCGAATCTGAAGTGCGCAGAATCGCTCATGTAGCGTTTGATATTGCCATGAAACGCCGCAAAAATGGTCAAAAAGGTAAATTATGTTCGGTGGATAAAGCCAACGTGCTGGAGACGACTGAATTTTGGAAAGAAATCGTCATTGACGTCGCACGCGAATATCCTGAAGTAGAGCTGAGTCACATGTATGTGGATAACGCGGCTATGCAACTTATACGTAACCCAAAACAATTTGACGTGATGGTCACTGGCAACATTTTCGGCGATATTCTTTCTGATGAAGCTTCAATGCTCACAGGCTCTATTGGTATGTTAGCCTCAGCTTCATTAAACGAGACCAAAAAAGGTTTGTATGAGCCTTCACATGGCTCTGCGCCAGACATTGCTGGTAAAAACTTAGCAAACCCAATTGCCACTGTGCTGTCTACCGCCATGATGTTGCGTTACACGTTTGATAACGAAGCGGCTGCTGCGCGCATTGAAAATGCGGTGAAAAAAGTGTTGGCGGCAGGGTATCGCACGGGTGATATTTTTGAAGCTGGTACTAAAAAAGTATCATGTAGCGAAATGGGCGACCAAATTGTCGCAGCAATGTAATTACTATAATTATTTTGAGGATTAAAAATGGCACAGTTTGATAATGTAAGTGTTAAAAAGAAAGCTAACGTGTATTTTGATGGCAAATGCATCAGCCACACTGTCATGTTGCCAAACGGCACACGTTCAACCATTGGTGTGATTTTTCCGAGCACACTCACTTTCAACACGGTAGCCCCAGAGTTGATGGAAATTAATAGCGGTCATTGCAAGGTGCGTTTGCAAGGTGAAGCGGGCTGGAAAACTTACAGTGCTGGCGAGAAATTCACTGTGCCAGGTAATTCTAGCTTTGATATTGAAGTCACTGAAATGCTAGATTACGTTTGCCATTTTGAGTAGTAAAAGCTTGTAAAGGGTTAAATTATGCCAAGTTTTGATATTAGCTCTGAAGTAGACATGGTGGCGCTTAAAAATGCCATTGATACAGCGGGCAAGCAAATCACCAATCGTTACGATTTCAAAGGCACTTCTGCCAAGGTCGAGCTGAACGAAAAAGACAATATCATCACCTTGTTTGGCGATAACGATTTTCAGCTAGAACAAATTAAAGACATTTTGCTGCCAGCGATGGAAAAAAAAGAGCCAGATTCCACTAAACGCTTAGAGCATAAAGATGTGCAAAAAATTGGTGGCAATAAAGTTAAGCAAGAGCTGAAAATACGCGCGGGCATTGATTCTGAGCTGGCCAAGCGTATTGCAAAATTGATTAAAGATAGCGGTATGAAAGTGCAAGCCAGTATTCAGGGCGATGAAGTGCGCGTCAATGGCGCAAAACGAGATGTCTTGCAAGACGCGATTGCATTTTGTAAGAAAAATGTGACGGATTTTCCGCTACAATTTGGTAACTTTAGAGATTAGTTTCAACTTAAGGAGTGAGTTATGAAAAAGTTGGTTACATTTATGTTGTTGGCTGGAGCATTGGTCTTGGCAGGCTGTAATACCTGGCATGGTTTTGGTCAAGACTTGGAAAAAGCAGGCGAAAAAATCCAGAAAGCGCCTAACAACTAAGTAGCTTCTTGGCCAGATTCGGCCGTTTTTTAATTTGGTACCGCTGTAGGGAATAGATATGTTAAAGGTAGGTTTTGTAGGCTGGCGTGGCATGGTGGGCAGTGTGCTGATGCAGCGCATGATGGAAGAGAATGACTTTTCTGCAATTGACCCACAATTTTTTACCACCTCGCAAGAGGGTGGCGTTGCCCCAAATGTAGGTAAGGATTCGCCTGCCTTAAAAAATGCCAATGACATTGCCGAGTTGGCAAAAATGGACGTCATTGTGACTTGCCAAGGCGGCGACTACACTAGCGACATTTTTCCTAAACTTAGGAATGCAGGCTGGCAAGGCCACTGGGTTGACGCAGCATCTACATTACGTATGGATAAAGACGCAGTAATTATTCTCGATCCTGTGAACATGCATGTGATTAAAGACGCGCTTCATTCTGGCGGCAATATCTGGGTAGGCGGTAACTGTACTGTTTCGCTCATGTTGATGGCGCTGAATGGCCTATTTAAGGCAGATTTGGTGGAGTGGGTCAGCTCGATGACTTATCAGGCTGCATCGGGTGCCGGCGCACAAAATATGCGCGAGCTGTTAAACCAAATGGGCGAAGCACATTTTGCCGCAAGTAAATTGCTAGCAGATCCAGCCTCAGCCATTTTAGATATAGACCGCACTATTGCAGGTACTTTGCGCGATGATAAATTCCCAACCGCTAACTTTGGTGTGCCACTTGCTGGTAGCTTAATACCTTGGATTGATAGTGATTTAGGTAACGGCCAGAGTAAAGAAGAATGGAAAGGCGGCGTGGAGACCAATAAAATTCTTGGCCGCTCAGACAATCCAATCCCAATTGATGGTTTGTGTGTGCGCATAGGCGCGATGCGCTGCCATAGCCAAGCAATGACGATTAAGCTGAAAAAAGATGTGCCGCTGGACGAAATTAACCACATGTTGGCTGAAGCGAACGAATGGGCAAAAGTCATACCGAATGAACGCGAAGCGAGTATGCGTGCATTGACTCCGGCCGCCGTCACAGGCCAACTTAACACCCCCATCGGGCGCTTGCGGAAACTGAATATGGGTGAGGATTATTTGTCGGCATTTACTGTTGGTGATCAGTTACTGTGGGGCGCTGCAGAGCCATTGCGGCGTATGTTGCGTATATTGATTGCTGGGTAATTGGCAAGTTTTCTCTATAAACGTTGATAAAAACCAACAATATTCACAGTCAACCACATAGCTACCGAATATAATGTGTATGATGAGCTTGCATCCGTAACTGATTGATGTTATTTTTGTTATTGAAATAACATAGTAAATTTAAAGGTGGAATAGTGCTTAACTCAAAATTAAAGCGAATAACCGTTGCCTTATGCATGGCGCTAGTACCAATTTCGGTTTTTGCCGCTGGTTTAGGCAAGCTCAACGTCATGTCTGGTTTGGGTGAGCCGCTGAAAGCAGACATTGAGCTATTGTCAGTCACACCCGAAGAGTTAAGCAGTATTACCGCTGCAATTGCTTCTGAAGAAACCTACACTATTCAAGGTATAGAAAAGCCTGCCTCGCATAACACCATTAAAGTAGATGTTACTAAAAACGCTGCAGGTACACCTATCTTAAAACTCCAATCATCCCAGCCGATCAGTGAGCCATTTTTAGACATGCTCATTCAAGTGGATTGGTCGTCTGGCAGATTGTTACGCGAATATACTGTATTGCTTGACCCGCCTGGATACACTGGTGAGGCTGATCCCAACACCCAAACTGCGCAAGTGCCACTCGTTAAATCGTTTAGCAAAATTAAAAAAGAAGAGCTAGCAGATGGTACCGCGACTAACGGTAAGGCTGGCGGTGGTTCACCAAGCAATAGCGCAAACAAGTCTAGTAAAAGCAGGCTGCCAGCCCAAGATGTTGACACTCCTGTTTCAGAAGAAGACTATATGACGCAACGCGGTGACACGCTTGACAAAATTGCCAGAGACATGAAGCCTGATGGGGTAAGTCTTGAGCAGATGCTGGTTGGCTTGTATCAAACCAACCCAAATGCTTTTCAGGGCGACAATATTAACCGTCTTAAAGTAGGACAAATTTTACGTCAACCTTCACAAGATACCTTAAATTCAATTTCACAATCGCAAGCCTCAAGAGAGGTCAAAGTACAGACTGCCAATTGGAATGCCTATCGAAATAAATTGGCTGGTATGGTTGCAGATTCTGCACCAGCTGATTCTGCAGCGAGCACACAATCGGCGGGCGGTAAAATCACCAGTGCCGAAGATAAGTCCGAAGCTGCTACAACTGGTCCCAAAGATGTTGTGAAGCTTTCTGCAGGGGATGCAGCACCTTCAAAGGTAAACGGCGAAGATATAAAATCGTTGCAAACTAAAATTACTGCATTGCAAGAAGAGGCCACTGCACGTGAAAAAAGTGTAAAAGAGGCACAAGATAGAACGGCTGATTTAGAGAAGCAGATTGCAGATATGCAAAAATTGCTGGCAATGAAAAATGATGCCATGGCCGACATTCAAAAACAGGCAGCTACTGAAACAAGCAAACCCGCAGAGATTGTTGCGGCACCTGTGGAAACTGCAAAGCCTGCGGAAGAAGTAAAGCCAGCCGAGCCAGTGAAGCCTGAAGCAAGCGCGCCTGCAGAAAATAAGCCTAAACCAGTAATCACGCCAGCTGAAATCGCTTCAGCTGAAGAGCCTGGCTTTTTCGCCAGCATCATGGATAACTTAAATTTAAACCTACTTGCACCATTAGGTGGCTTGCTGGTTTTATTGTTCGGTGGCTGGCTGTATTTGCGTAAGAAACGCGAGAAGAATCTAGCTGATTTTGAGCAAGGCATCATGACTTCAGGTGGCTTAAAAGCGAATACCGTGTTTGGTAACACCGCGAGTGCTAGCGTCGATACAGGCGACACATCCTTCCTGACAGATTTTTCGCAAAGCGCTAGTGGTGGCATGATTGATACTAACGATGTTGACCCAATTGCTGAAGCTGAAGTGTATATGGCGTATGGCCGTGATGCGCAGGCAGAAGAAATCTTAAAAGATGCGATTTCTAAAGAGCCTAAACGTCATGAGTTGCACTTGAAACTGTTAGAAATGTACGCTGCCAGTAAAAATCTGTCAGCGTTTGAAACCATTGCGGGTGAGCTTTATACTTCTTTAGGTGCTGAAGATCCAATGTGGGCTAAAGTTGCGGAAATTGGCATTAAGCTTGAGCCAAATAACCCACTCTATCAAGCCACGAGTGTGCCTACAGGTGTAAGTAATAATTTAGATGCAAGTGACTTCGCTGATACACCTTTAGCAGCAGAAAAAGATTTAGACTTTTCATACGATAAAGAATCGTTAGGGCAAAACTCAGCGGAAGATACACTTGCAACTACACCTGCAACTGAAGAAGCTACATTTGAACTGCCACAGTTTGATGTAGAAAGCAGTGTTCCTCAACAACCCGCTGAATCACCTAAAGCAAAAGTCGAGAATGATGCCTTAGATTTTGATATGGGAGATTTCGGTGAGTTTAGCTCGAAACCAGCTGATGATGCCGTGGAAAATCAGGCCTCTTTAGACAAAGGCAATATGGCAACCTTTAGCAATACCATGCCAGCGCTTGATATGCCTACTAACTTTGAAACACCCAAATTTATGCCTGACGCGTTTGCTGAGCCCGCTGAAATGAGTGCTGACAATGTGTTGGACATAAGCGACACAATCGCTGATACTGCAGAAGATCAGTCAGCTTATGAGGGATTAGAGGCTGGTACGATTAATTTCTCGCAGGAGTCGCCTGTTACAGAAGATACGCCTGATACCGAGGCTGTGCTAGACCTTACTGATATGCAAGCTGAGATGGAATCTGCGGTGTTCAATTCCAGTACAGACTTCAATTTTGATATTCAAACTATATCGCCAGAAGCCGTTAACTATTCCGAAGACAGCGCGACAGAGCCAAACACTTTTGATTTAACCACGATAGACTTAGAGCTTAATGACGGTACTAGCGCCGTGAATATTGAGAAAGCTGAGCTTTCAGGGCAAGATGAATTAAACAATGTTTCCGGTGATGAACCAATCGAAGTGGAGACGAAGTTGGATTTGGTGGCGGCTTACATCGAAATGGATGATAAAGAAGGCGCTAAAGAGTTGTTAGAAGAAGTATTAAAAGAAGGTGGAGTAGCACAGCGTAAGCGTGCAGAAGTGCTGTTGTCACAAATCGCATAACTTATGAGTTAATGAAAAAGCCGGGTAATCCCCGGCTTTTTTGTTGATAAATATTATTCGCCCAAATTCATCTTAGTTACGGATTGCGAATAAAATAGGTGTATGTTTAAAATTAACATCATTACTCAATTGCTAATTTTTTTTATATTGGCAATATCAATTAATTTAATGACTTTAAATGCATTAAGCATTCTATCTATTGGTGTTGCTACTGCGCTTACGCTCACTCAAAACAATAAATTTTTATGTGCAATCTTACGCTTCAAGTGGTTTTTTTTAGTGATGCTGCTTATTTTTTCATTTAACACACCAGGTGAGCATGTGTCATTTTGGCCATTTGCAATTAGTCCAAGTTACGAGGGTGTTTGGGCTGGGTTAACACAAATATTAAGAGTAATGCTAATGCTTGCCGCCTTAAATCTAATTTTGGCATGCAATACACGGCAAGAATTAATTTCAGGGTTTTATTTTATATTTTCGCCACTTAAATATTTCGGGCTAAAAATAGAGCAATTCGTTGCGCGTTTATGGCTGACTTTGCATTATGTCGAGTTACAAAATGGGGCAAACAGTAAACAGGATTTGATGAGTCAATTAAAAAATATGAGTCATTGTAAACCAGAGCAAATAGATCAAGAGGAAAATGTCATCTTAAAAGTACCACAATTTAGCTATTTAGACTTTTTAGTGATTGTGCTGTTATTTTTGGGATTGTATATAACTAAGGCGCTTTTGTAATGCGCATTGCCTTATGTATAGAATACGATGGCACACCATATTGTGGTTGGCAAAGTCAAACTAATGTGTGCGGAGTGCAAGATTATTTAGAGGCAGCTATTAAAAATATCGCCAACCATGCGATACGCATACATGCTGCAGGCCGCACTGACACTGGTGTTCATGCGCTTGCTCAAATTGTGCATTTTGATACTGAAACTGTACGCCCTGAGAGTGCCTGGACGCGTGGTGTGAATGCATTTTTGCCAGCAAGCATTCGTGTGCGATGGGCAAAAGCGGTAACAGATGAGTTTCATGCGCGCTTTTCAGCACAGCAGCGTAAGTATCAATATTTGTTGGTGAATGCGCCGGTTGCTCCTGCAATAATGGCCAACAAGGCAGGCTGGTATCATTTGTCTTTAAATGTGACCGCGATGCAGACAGCCATCGCTTATTTGCAGGGCGAACATGATTTTAGTGCTTTTCGCGCAAGTGAGTGCCAAGCTAAAAGCCCGATTAAAAATCTGCAAATAGCAACAGTGCACAAGTTTGGAGAACAGTTTGTTTTTGAGTTTTCCGCTAATGCGTTTTTGCAGCACCAAGTACGTAACATGGTCGGGGCACTGATCTATGTGGGTAATGGCAAACAGCCGCCAACCATGATTCAAGACCTGCTTATACAAAAAAACCGGACACTTTCACCACCTACATTTTCTGCGAATGGCTTGTATTTGGTGGGTGTTCAGTATGACGAGAAGTTTGGCTTACCCAGCACACAACGTAGCTTAAGTGATATTTATTAAAAGTGAAATTTATTAAAAGCAAATCTAACTGACAACACGTTATGTTTCAGCTACGCTTATACAATATGACAAACTTAATTAAATGAAACGTACAAGAGTAAAAATTTGTGGCATCACCCGTGTTGAAGACGCGTTAAGTGCTGTGCAGGCAGGCGCAGATGCGATTGGGTTGGTGTTTTACACAACTAGCCCGCGTTATGTGAGCATTGCTCAAGCAAGGGGTATTGTCGCTGCAATGCCGCCATTTGTAAGCGTGGTGGGACTGTTTGTCAACGCAAGTTCAGACGAAATCCAATCCATCTTATCGCAAGTACGCCTCGATATTTTACAATTCCATGGCGATGAAACCCCCGCGCAATGTGCACAAATAAACTTACCGTATTACAAGGCAATTCGCGTTAAGCCTGATACAAATTTGTTACAATACGCAATTGATTTTAAAGCAGCTAAAGCCTTGTTATTAGATGCCTATAGTGAGCAAGCCTATGGTGGCACGGGTCATACCTTTGATTGGAGTTTAATCCCCCAAGATTTGCCTAAACCAATCATTTTGGCTGGCGGTTTAGATGCTCGAAATGTGGCAGGCGCGATTCAGCTAGTGCAACCCTATGCGGTAGATGTAAGTGGTGGTGTGGAGCTAACCAAAGGCATAAAGAGTGCGGAAAAAATTGCTGCATTCATGCAAGCTGTAATAGAAAGTTAGGAGTAGTAAATGCAGGACGTTAATAATCAAAGCCAGATTAACCAAGACCAGCAAAAGAAAGCATACGATATGCCAGATGCGCGTGGCCATTTTGGCCAATTTGGTGGCATTTTTGTGGCCGAGACGTTGGTTGAAGCACTTGAAGAGCTGCGTGTGATGTATGAAAAGTATCGTCACGATCGAGAGTTTTTAGCTGAGTATGCTTATGATTTGAAACACTTTGTCGGACGTCCCAGCCCAATTTATCATGCTGAGCGTTGGTCTAACAAGGTGGGTGGGGCACAGATTTATTTGAAGCGCGAAGATTTAAATCACACTGGTGCGCACAAAGTGAATAACACCATCGGCCAAGCCTTGTTAGCCAAGCGCATGGGTAAGCCTCGGGTGATTGCCGAAACAGGCGCTGGCCAGCATGGCGTAGCTACTGCGACGATTGCGGCACGTCTTGGTTTGGAGTGCGTAGTGTATATGGGCAGCGAGGATGTGAAACGCCAAGCACCTAACGTGTTTAGAATGAAGTTATTAGGCGCAACTGTGGTGCCGGTTGAAAGTGGCTCTAAAACGCTTAAAGATGCGTTGAATGAGGCAATGCGTGACTGGGTAACCAACATATCCAATACCTTTTATATTATCGGTACAGTGGCTGGCCCGCATCCGTATCCCATGATGGTACGCGATTTCCAAGCAGTGATTGGCATAGAGTCTAAACAGCAAATGCAAGAAATGATAGGTCGCCAGCCTGATGCGGTTGTTGCTTGCGTCGGTGGCGGCTCAAATGCCATGGGTATTTTTTACCCCTATATCGATGTGCCCAATGTGCGTTTGATTGGTGTAGAAGCGGCTGGTCATGGTATGGAAACGGGCATGCATGCAGCGCCGCTCACAGCCAATAGCCCCATCGGTGTGTTGCATGGCAATCGTACCTATTTAATGCAAGACAGCGACGGCAATATAACCGAAACACACTCAATTTCAGCTGGTTTGGATTACCCTGGTGTTGGGCCAGAACACGCCTGGTTAAAAGATATTAAACGTGCTGAATACGTGGCAATTACCGATGAAGAGGCCATGGCGGCTTTTCACAACCTGTGCCGTACTGAAGGTATTATTCCTGCTTTAGAATCAAGTCATGCCTTGGCTTACGCCGAAAAAATGGCCAAATCCATGCGCAAAGATGAAGTGATATTAGTCAATTTATCTGGTCGCGGCGATAAAGATATCAATACTGTAGCCCGACTTGCCAACATCACCTTGTAAATCGAAAACCACTTCACAATGCTGCGTTACTTCACTAAAAACCAAAAACTCGCATATAAAGCATATGCGTCGTTTTTATTTTTAGCGCTCGCCTTGCCTTGTTTTGTGCTTTTTAATTTCCAGTTCTATTCGAATTTATAAAACTCAAACATATGTCTCGCATTCAAACAGTATTTTCCACCCTTAAAGCCAATCACAAAAAAGCCTTAATCCCATACATCACCGCAGGCGATCCACATCCTAAGCATACCGTGGCCATTTTGCACACATTGGTAAAAAACGGTGCGGATATGATTGAATTAGGCATCCCTTTTTCTGATCCGATGGCTGATGGCCCGGTGATTCAGCGCGCAAGCGAACGTGCGTTGGTGCATAAAGTTGGCTTAAGTAGAGTGCTGGAAATGGTGAAGGAATTTCGCCAAACTGATACCACAACCCCAATAATATTAATGGGTTACGCAAATCCTATCGAGGCGATGGGGGCAGAAAAATTTACTCAGGCTGCTAAAGCGGCGGGTGTGGATGGTGTGCTGACAGTGGATTATCCGCCAGAAGAATGTAAAGAATTCATCGCCAGTCTGCTAGCGGCAGGCATGGATAGCATTTTCTTGCTGTCACCGACTTCTGACAGCGCGCGCGTGGATTTGATTGTTAACCAAGCCAGTGGCTTTTTGTATTACGTTTCGTTAAAAGGCGTAACAGGCGCCGCTAATATGGATGTCACACAAGTAAAGGCACGTGTAGCAGAGATTCGCAGCAAAACTAGTTTGCCAATTGGTGTGGGCTTTGGTATTAAAGATGCCGCGACTGCTAAACAAGTGGCGGAATTTGCTGACGCGATTGTCGTCGGAAGCCGCATGGTAGTCACGATTGAGAATTCAACTGAAGACAATTTAATGCAAAATATTAGCGGCCTGATGCAAGAATTGCGACAAGCAATCGATTCAAACTAGCGGGAATTTGTAAAGGGGAAGTACATGAGTTGGTTAGATAAAATTCCACAAAAGATTAAACGTGTTGTCGATTCAGCACAAAAGAAAAATGTGCCAGAAGGCCTATGGAGTAAATGCGATTCATGTTTGACGGTGCTCTATAAAACCGATTTAGACAGTAATCTGGAAGTGTGCCCAAAATGTTCGCATCACAACAGAATTGGCGCGCGCAGTCGCTTAAACCAATTGCTGGATGCTGAAGATCGCGAAGAAATCGGTGCCAATGTAGAACCTATCGATCCACTAAAGTTTAAAGACAGTAAAAGTTATGCTGATCGCATTAAGGCAGCGCAAAAAGAGGGTGGGGAAAAAGATGCACTAGTTGTCATGCAGGGCAAAATTCTTGGCGTTGATGTAGTGGTGGCTGCGTTTGAGTTTAAATTTATGGGTGGCTCAATGGGCGCAGTAGTGGGCGAACGTTTTGTGCGCGGCGTGGATGCTGCCATTAAAAGTAAAGCCGCATTTATTTGTATCTCGGCCAGTGGAGGCGCGCGTATGCAGGAGGGATTGTTGTCGCTGATGCAAATGGCCAAAACGAGTGCCGCCCTCACCAAATTAGCTAACGCGGGCTTGCCGTATATTTCGGTGTTGACAGACCCAACGATGGGCGGTGTTTCGGCCAGTTTTGCCATGTTGGGCGATGTGATTATTGCCGAACCGAATGCGTTGATTGGCTTTGCTGGCCCGCGCGTTATTGAACAAACAGTACGTGAAACCCTACCGGAAGGCTTTCAGCGTGCGGAGTTTTTGGTAGAGCATGGCGCGGTGGATTTAATCATTGATCGACGTGAAATGCGCCAAAGGTTAGCGAATATATTGTCTAATTTGATGCATGCGAACAAAGCAGCTTAAGCATAGTTATTTAATTAAGTAGCCTAATATAAAACTGACGTGACAGCCAACAAAACCCAGCCAATTCTTCAACCTAAAACCGTAGTTGAATGGCTGGCTTACATAGAAGCCCTACATCCTAAAGCCATTGCCATGGGCTTGGATAGGGTCAAGTTAGTCATCGATAAGCTTCAGCTCAACCCCACTTTTCCTATCATCACCGTAGCCGGTACTAACGGCAAAGGCTCAGTATGTGCCATGCTCAGCCATATCTACACACAGGCGGGTTATCGCGTGGGTTGTTACACTTCGCCACACATCAATCATTATAGTGAGCGCGTGACAGTCAACTTGCAGCCTATTGCAGATGACGATTTATGTGTTGCATTTGCTGCTGTAGAAGCTGCACGTGGTGATGTGGCACTGACCTATTTTGAGATGGGCACACTGGCGGCAATGTGGCATTTTTGTCGCCAGCAATTAGACGTATGCATTTTAGAAATTGGGCTAGGCGGAAGGCTGGATGCAGTGAATGCTTTTGAACCGAACTGTGCCATTGTCACCACGATAGCGTTAGACCACATGGAGTTTTTGGGAGATACACGGGAGAAAATTGGCTTTGAAAAGGCAGGCGTGTTTCGTGCTAACAAACTTGCAGTTTGTGGGGATGAAAACCCGCCTGATAGCTTGGTGGATTATGCAAAAAAAATTGGGGCAGACTTGCAACTCATCCAACGTGACTTTCAAGTAACCAAAACCAAAGCAGGCTGGCAATATACTGCTAAAAATTTCCATTTAGACTTACCAAATCTTGGCTTGATTGGCGATTTTCAATTGAACAACGCCGCCTGTGTAGTATGCACAGTACTGCATTTAAGCGATATTTTGCCAATAGCCATATCCGAGCAATCAAATGCCGGCCTGCAAGCCAATATCTATCAGGCTCTCGGCGCGGTGAATTTGATGGGTCGTTTCCAGCAACTACGATCAAACCCACAAGTGATTGTTGATGTGGCACATAATCCGCACGCTGCCAAATCACTAGCACAAAATTTAAAATCTATCCCGTGCGCAGGCAAGACGCTGGCGGTATTTGGCATGCTGGCCGATAAAGATATCGCAGGTACGATTGAAGCGGTGCAGGCAGAAATTGACGCGTGGTATTTGGCTGATATCCAAAATGCGCGTGGTGCAAAAGCGCGCGAAATTTATCAAGTTTTACAGGAAGTTTTATTTAAAGCCAAGCGTAAAGAATCAAGCCATCTTTTTGAGAATGTTGCTGCTGCACTAGCCGCAGCCTGTATCGATGCCGATAAAAATGATAGAATCATCGTATTCGGATCGTTTTACACCGTGGCAGATGCAATGGCTGCCGGTTAAGCGTGTTACATAGTAAAAGCTTGTAAAACTAATGGCGTACCCTCATATTAAACCAAGCAAAAGGTAAATCATGCAAAGAGAGCCAGTGAGCGACCTAGAGTTAAATTTAAAAAAGCGTGCGCGCCGTCGTCTAGTTGGCGCTATTGCATTAGTGTTGCTGATGGTAATTGTGTTGCCGATGATATTGAAAGACCGAGCTGCAATTGCTCCTGCAGAGAAAATCATCATAACGCTCCCCAATGAACAATCTCAGCAAGCCCCATCAGATTTTGATTCAAGCATTGTGCCGGCAGAGCCTGCGGATGCAGTAACGGATGAAACTAAGCCAGAAGCTCTACCTGAGAAAGAAACGAATATAGCCACCAGCCCGGATACTGAAGCCACTGCCCCTGCAAAGGACACGTCAGCAAAAGAAACGGCTGGCAACAAGTTTTATGTACAAGTGGGTGTGTTTTCAGATGCAGGTAATGTAAAGCAATTGCAAGCTAAATTAACTGATTTAGGCTATAAATCACAAACTGAAAAAATAAGCACTGATAAAGGCCAGAAGATACGCTTACGCACGCAAGTGTTTGGAGATAGGAATGAAGCAGCGATTGCCTTAGAGAATATTAAAGACGCTGGCCTCACGGGCATGGTGGTTAGCCAGTAATGCCAGAAAAAACACGCAATGACCAGCTTTGATTACTCTGTTTTAATCATTATCGGTGTTTCTATTGTGGTCAGCATGATGCGTGGTGCCGTGCGTGAGATGCTGGCGATTGCAGGCTGGATTGTCGCAATTTATGTAGCAAAAACGTATGCCACACAGCTTATACCGCTGTTGCCCCCAGATATTCCATCGGAGGCTCTAAAGATATTGGCAGCGCATATTATTGTTTTTTTTGGAGTTTTGTTAGTTGCAAGCTTGCTTATAATTGCGCTCTCAAGTTTGATAAAAAAAATCGGCTTAAATTGGTTTAATCGTGGTGTAGGCGCAGTGTTTGGTTTTGCACGCGGTTTGTTGATTGTGTGCGTGTTGGTGTTTTTGGCAGGCCTTACCAGTTTGCCTAAAGATGCACGCTGGACCAATGCCATGTTTAGCTCGCCACTGGAAGCATTAGTGAAAAGCATGTTGCCTTTTGTGCCGCAAATGGTGGCAAAACATGTTCAATATGATTAGACAATGTGTGATTAGTAAAAGTATGTTTAAATAGCAAAACCGGATGAGGAACCTAAATTTATGTGTGGTGTAATCGGCATCGTCGGTAAAAACCCAGTTAACCAGCTGTTGTATGATGGCTTGCTAGTGCTACAACATCGGGGGCAGGATGCTGCTGGTATTGTGACCTGTGACGGCAATACGTTTTTTATGCACAAAAACAATGGTTTGGTGAAAGATGTATTTCAAACCCGCCATATGCGCAGCCTTGTCGGCAATGTCGGAATTGGCCATGTGCGTTACCCTACGGCAGGCTCATCCAGTGCAGCTGAAGCACAACCGTTTTATGTGAACTCCCCATTCGGTATCGTGCTAGGCCACAACGGCAATCTGACCAATTCCGAGCAGCTCAAGTCTGAAATGTTCCGCCAGGATTTGCGTCACATCAATACGAGCTCCGATTCTGAAGTGCTGCTAAATGTGCTGGCGCACGAAATCGAAAAAACCTCTAAAAATGCAGTGCTCAATACCGATATGGCGTTTGATGCAGTGGCCGGGGTGCATCGCCGTTGTAAAGGCGCATATGCGGTAGTGGCGATGATCGCTAATTTTGGTTTATTGGCATTTCGAGACCCCAATGGTATTCGCCCCTTGGTGATAGGTAAGCAAGAAACCGACAAAGGCACTGAATATATCGTAGCCTCAGAAAGCGTAGCGCTAGATGTTTTAGGCTTCAAAATGATGCGCGACGTGGCTCCTGGTGAAGCTGTATTTATTGATATGGACGGGAATCTATTTAGCCGTCAATGTGCTGAAAATGCAAAACTTAATCCCTGTATTTTTGAGTATGTCTATCTGGCCAGACCAGATTCAGTGATTGATGGGATTTCAGTGTACCAAACCCGTTTAGATATGGGCGTTAGCTTAGCGAATAAGATTAAGCGCGAATGGGCTGATAAAAAAATTGACGTAGTGATACCGATTCCAGACACTAGCAGGCCAAGTGCCCTGCAAGTTGGCATTAGCTTGGGGCTAGATTATCGCGAAGGCTTTATTAAAAATCGTTATATTGGCCGCACTTTTATTATGCCGGGCCAAGCCTTGCGCAAAAAATCTGTTAGACAAAAACTCAATCCGATTGGCATTGAATTTAAAGGCAAAAATGTGCTGCTAGTGGATGACTCCATCGTACGTGGCACAACCTCGCAGCAAATTGTACAAATGGCGCGTGATGCTGGTGCCAATAAAGTATATTTTGCTTCAGCAGCCCCGCCAGTGCGCTTTCCTAATGTGTATGGCATTGATATGCCGAGCCGCGATGAGTTGCTTGCCACCGGGCGTAGCGATGAAGAAATCTGTAAGGAGATCGGCGCAGATGCGCTGATTTATCAAGATCTGGATGATTTGGTAGGTGATATAAAGCTGAGCAATACGGCGATTGCAAACTTCGATTGCAGCTGTTTTGATGGCAATTATGTCACGGGTGATGTGGATGCGGCTTACTTGAACCGTATCGAGTCTGCGCGCGGTGATGCAAATAAAAAGCAAAAGCCAGCTAACGCCAGCACGCAAATGGATTTAAACTTGATCGATACCGAAGAAGATGCCGAGGAAGTTTCTACAGTATAAACATGCCTAGCTTAAAAATACTTGAGTCACTAAAAAATACTTGACCTAGGGTTTAGTTAGGCATAACATGAAATTGCGCTGATTTGAGTGGCCAACTTTAAACAAAGCCTTACTCAGCTTGCGAGCGCATAATAAATTCTGCTAAAGCGAGGTAAAAAAAGAACCCGTTTTGGCGCAAGCTTAAACGGGTTTTTTATTGGGCGAAAATCTTAAGTTCAGAAAGAGTTTTATGAACATCAAACATTATCATGCAGAAACCTTGAGTGTGCGCGCAGGCAGCGAAGCGACTGAGTATGGCGAGAACTCTGAAGCACTTTTCCTGAATTCTAGCTTCCGATTTAAAAGCGCTGCACAGGCAGCAGCGCGTTTTGGTGGACAAGAGCCAGGCAATATCTACTCGCGTTTTACCAATCCGACAGTGACAATGTTTCAAAATAAATTGGCTGCGTTGGAAGGTGCCGAGCAATGTGTGGCCACCTCTAGCGGTATGTCAGCTATTCTAGCTTGCGTCATGGGCCTATGCAGTGCAGGCGACCACATCGTGGCTTCACGCAGCATTTTTGGCACGTCGGTACAACTATTCAGCAACATCATGGCGCGCTGGGGTTTGGTAGTTACTTACGTTTCCTTGACCAATCCTGAAGAGTGGCAAGCAGCTGTATCGCCTAAGACAAAACTGTTTTTTGCCGAAACGCCTTCTAACCCACTTACCGAGGTTTGTGATATAGCAGCTTTGGCGGAAATTGCCCATAAAGTAGACGCATATTTGGTGGTGGATAACTGCTTTTGCACGCCTGCCATTCAAAAACCGTTGGGGCTTGGTGCAGATATTATTATTCACTCCGCAACTAAATATATTGATGGACAAGGTAGATGCTTGGGCGGTGCTGTACTGGGGTCTAAGGTGTTAATGGAGCCTGTGTATGGATTTTTACGCAGCGCAGGGGTCACCATGAGCGCGTTTAACGCTTGGGTATTTTTAAAAGGCTTAGAAACCTTGCATGTGAGGATGGAAGCACACGCCAAGCGTGCCCTAGATCTGGCGACTTGGCTTGAAGATCAGCCACAAGTGGCGCGTGTTTTTTATCCAGGCTTAAGTTCACATCCGCAACATCTATTGGCCATGCAGCAACAGTTAAGTGGAGGCGGTATCGTAAGTTTTGAGGTGAGGCCAAAAGCTGGGGAAACGGCAACGCAGGCCGCTTGGGCGCTGATAGATGCAACGGAATTGATTTCGATAACCGCTAATTTGGGCGATGCTAAAAGTACCATTACCCACCCAGCAACTACCACGCACAGCCGCATTACAGCAGAGGCGCGCGTAGCAGCAGGTATACAAGATAACTTGGTGCGTATTGCGGTAGGCTTAGAGCATCTGGAAGATTTAAAAGCAGATTTGAGTTTACTCAGCAAATAAGAATAATATAAATAAAGGCTAGTGATGCACACCAGTATTTATGCAGGTTTATGCGGGTTGCTTATGGCCTGGTTGGCGATGCAAACCATTAAAGCACGTCGTGCGAGTCGCGTTAAATTAGGCGACGGTGGAGATTATGCGCTACAAAGCGCTATGCGTGCGCATGGAAATTTTGCAGAATACATGCCAATTGTATTGATTCTGCTATTTTTGCTAGAGTACAAGGGTGCACCAGCTTTGGTGATTCATATTGTCGGGGCTACGTTTTTAATTGGACGCTGGTTACACGCGCAAGGGTTGTTAACTGACAATTTGCGTTATCGTATGCGCGGTATGGGCTTTACGCTGGCTATTTTAATAGGCCTAGCAGTGGCAAATATTTTACTGGCGGCTTTTCATTTATTAAAAAATCTAGTCTACTAAATTTATTATTTTAATCTTGCTATGCCAACGCTGAGATTTGCTGCTCAACCTGACCCAGCATCTCATAGCGCTTGCGATACATGCTGCGTTTCTTTGAATCAACTTCACTTAAGTCTTTAAGGACAGTATTGGCTTTTAGCTGGTAAAACCCATCATTGACGACAATGCCGTCATTATCTTTCCAAATCTCATCATAATTGGTTTTACTTAAACTCTTGTTCGATGACTTGAAATAAGCATGCCAATGATGACGATGCGTTTGATCGATAGCTAAAATTTTAGTGGCGCCGATGCGCGTTGCAATCATGCGTAATATTGCAATTACAAAACTGCGCGGTCTTAGGCCATTAAAATCTTTAGTCATTTGTTTAATAATTTCGAGCGATTTTTCGCTGGGAATACCACTATGTATGCCTTGAATGCCGCCTATGTATAGTACTAATTCTTTATTGTAATGGCCTAAACAGAACGCCACGGACATAACCCTTAAGCCTTCGTGAAAAATATTCAGAACTATCTCACCTTCGCGCACAAACCAGCGTGGCTTATCAAGCACGATAGATGTATCAGGTGAAAAGGCATCTAAGTTTAAGATTTCTTTGGCCGAGCCATCTGATACATCTAGGAATTTCGGCATGTTTTTTAATAATGCATAGTGTTTGGCAATGCAAGAAAATCGCTGGGATGCGTCCCAGTCTTTATGAATGTAGGGCCATACCAAGTTGCCTAATACATTAGGCTCTTGCTTAAAAATATTGCTATAACCTAATTGGTGAATTTCTGTAGAAAACGCTTCTATTAAATCCCGATTTTTTCTAGCTTTTAAACAGAAAATCAATTGTTTATACAAAGAGCTAATGCTTTTTGAGGGATAGATCTCTCTGGCCACTTTAATTAAGTCGCTGGTGCTAAGGTGCATTGAGGGTTTAATTTCAGTCGACATTATCATTATAGTTATCGTGTTCTGGCAACATCATAAACGGTTATTGACAACTTGTTAAGTAAGTAATTTTTATTGAATACTTACAAATTTCTAGCAAGTGATTCACATGATGATAAAGCTTAATTTAGCGTGTGATATAGGCCTAAACATGCTAGAATTTAACGATAAAAATGCATGGTAAAAGCAATCTAAATCTGAGTTGCTGCCACATCGAAATATGATTACACATATTGATTAAATACTCGTCACGGAAATACTAATGGATCAATTCGCAAAAGAAACCCTCCCAATCAGCTTAGAAGACGAGATGCGTCGCAGTTATCTGGATTATGCCATGAGTGTGATTGTGGGCCGGGCGCTGCCTGACGTACGGGATGGCTTGAAGCCTGTGCACCGCCGCGTGTTATTCGCGATGCATGAGCTCTCTAACGATTACAACAAACCGTATAAAAAGTCTGCACGTATTGTCGGTGACGTAATCGGTAAATATCACCCACACGGTGATACAGCGGTGTATGACACCATCGTGCGGATGGCGCAGGATTTTTCACTGCGTTATATGCTGGTAGACGGGCAGGGTAACTTCGGTTCGGTCGATGGTGACAACGCTGCGGCAATGCGATATACCGAAATCCGCATGGCAAAAATCGCCCATGAATTATTGGCTGATATTGACAAAGAAACCGTCGATTTTGGCCCTAACTACGACGGTAGTGAACACGAGCCGCTGATTATGCCAGCGCGTATCCCTAACTTGCTGATCAATGGTAGCAGTGGGATTGCGGTTGGCATGGCGACGAATATTCCACCACACAACTTGAATGAGGTGTTGGACGCGTGTTTTGCGCTACTTAAGAATCCAGACACTGGTGTTGAGGAGTTGATCGAGTTAGTTCCTGCGCCAGATTTCCCAACTGCTGGCATTATTTACGGCACGGTAGGTGTGAAAGAGGGTTATCGCACAGGTCGTGGCCGCGTGGTAATGCGTGGCCGTACACATGTGGAAGATATGGATAAAGGCAGTCGTCAGATGCTAGTGGTAGATGAGCTGCCCTATCAAGTCAACAAGAAAACTTTTGTTGAAAAAATTGCTGAGCTGGTAAACGAGAAAAAAATCGAGGGTATTTCTGATTTGCGTGACGAATCAGATAAATCGGGCATGCGGGTAGTGATTGAGCTTAAACGAGGCGAAATTCCCGAAGTCATTTTAAATAATCTATACAAACAAACCCAGTTACAGGATACGTTTGGCATGAACATGGTGGCGTTACTAGACGGCCAGCCTCGCTTACTGAATTTAAAACAAATGCTAGAGGCGTTTTTACGCCATCGCCGTGAGGTGATTACTCGCCGCACTGTGTTTGAACTGAAAAAAGCCCGTGCGCGTGGTCATGTGTTAGAGGGTTTGGCCGTTGCATTGGCTAACGTTGATGAAATGATTGCACTGATTAAAGCCGCGCCGACGCCGCCAGAAGCCAAAGTAGACCTGATGGCTAAAGTTTGGAAATCAGGTGTGGTGGAAGAGATGTTGAAACGCGCTGCCATGCAAGCCTCGCGTCCCGAAGGCCTGAGTGTGGATTTTGGCTTGACGCCAAGCGGTTATAAATTGAGCGACGTGCAAGCGCAAGAAATCCTGCAGATGCGTCTGCAACGTTTAACCGGTTTAGAGCAAGACAAAATCGTCAGCGAATATAAAGAAGTGATGGATGAAATTGCTGATTTGCTAGATATTTTGGCTAACTCAAC
Source organism: Methylotenera sp. (assembly GCA_036676175.1). Lineage (GTDB taxonomy): Bacteria > Pseudomonadota > Gammaproteobacteria > Burkholderiales > Methylophilaceae > Methylotenera_A. The sequence continues at coordinate 37,086 of JAKFDL010000054.1, forward strand.
GCGTGTAACTACCATTATTGGCGATGAACTGACTGAAATTCGTAAACAATTCGGCGATAAACGTCGCAGTGAGATTATCGAAAATACGCAGGACTTAAGCCTTGAAGATTTAATCACACCGCAAGATGTCGTCGTCACGCTATCACATACCGGCTATGTGAAATCGCAGCCGCTAGATGAATACCGTGCACAAAAGCGCGGTGGACGCGGCAAGCAAGCTGCAGCAACTAAAGAAGATGATTTTATCGACAAAATGTTTGTAGCGAATACCCACGACTACATTTTATGCTTCAGCAGTTTAGGCCAAGTTTACTGGCTAAAAGTATACGAAGTTCCACAAGGCAGCAGGGTCGGTCGCGGCAAGCCGATTGTGAATTTGTTCCCTTTGAGCGAAGGCGAAAAAATTAACGCGATACTGTCAGTAAAAGAGTTTGATGAAAACCAGTTTATTTTTATGTCTACCGCACTTGGTACCGTGAAGAAAACAGCCTTAAGTGAATTTGCGAACCCGCGTAAGTCAGGCATTATCGCCATTAAATTAGATGATGGCGATTATTTGATTGGTGCAGAAATCACCAATGGCAAAAACGATATTGTGTTGGTTTCTGATGGTGGTAAAGCGGTGTGGTTTACTGAAGATGATGTTCGCCCCATGGGCCGGGCAACGCGTGGAGTGCGCGGCATGAAGCTTGGCGCCAAGCAAAAAGTACTGTCGTTACTGATTGCAGATAGCGACCAGCAATCTGTATTAGTGGCCACAGAAAATGGCTACGGCAAGCGCACGGTATTGTCAGAGTTCCGTCATTCTGGCCGTGGCACGCAAGGCGTTAAAGCCATTGCTATCAGCGACAGAAACGGCTTGGCAGTGGCGGCTAAATTGGTGAGCGAGGATGATGAAATTATGCTTATCACGACAGGTGGCGTGCTCATTCGTACCCGTGTGAAAGAAATCCGCGATATGGGTCGCGCTGCACAAGGGGTGACGCTGATCAACCTGGGTGAGGGCGAAAAATTGTCCGGCCTAGAAAAAATTGTTGAAACTGACGACGAAGAATGATTTAAATTAAATTGGCTTAAATTAAACAAGGAAAAGTAAGCAATGACAAAGATTTACAATTTTGCCGCTGGTCCAGCGGTGTTACCAGAAGCGGTATTACAACAAGTACAAGCTGAGCTACTGGATTGGCATGGTGCTGGCATGTCGGTGATGGAAATGTCGCATCGCGGTAAAGAGTTTATGAGCATTGCGGCCGATGCCGAGGCGGATTTACGTGAGTTGATGAATATTCCTGCCAATTACAAAGTATTGTTTTTACAAGGGGGCGCCTCTGCACAATTCGGCATGATCCCAATGAATTTGCTGCGCGGCAAAAAAACTGCAGATTATTTAAATACGGGTGAATGGTCAAAAAAAGCCATTGCCGAAGCCAAAAAATATTGTGAAGTGAATGTGGTCGCCAGCTCTGCTGATAAAAACTTCAGCTATGTGCCACAACAATCTGCCTGGAATCTCAATGCCGATGCGGCTTATGTACATTACACCTCCAATGAAACCATCGGCGGTGTGGAGTTGTTCTGGACGCCAGAGGTTGGCTCAGTGCCTTTAGTGGCAGATATGTCATCGCACATTTTGTCACGCCCAGTCGACGTAGCCAAACACGCATTGATTTATGCGGGTGCCCAAAAAAATATTGGCCCAGCGGGTCTAACGATTGTCATCGTACGAGATGACTTAATTGGCGAAACCTTGCCTGGTACACCTAATATGTACGACTATAAAATACATGCAGATAACGATTCGATGTATAACACGCCACCTACTTTTGCCATCTATGTGGCGGGTTTAGTGTTTAAATGGCTTAAAGCCAATGGTGGTTTGTCAGCGATGGAAAAAACCAATATTACTAAAGCTAGCATGTTGTACGATTATTTAGATGCGACTGATTTCTATCAGTGCCCGACCGCTAAAGAAAATCGTTCACGCATGAACATACCGTTTACGCTTAAAAATGAGGCGCTAGATGAAGAGTTTTTAAAGCAAGCTAAAGCACTGGGCTTGGTACAACTGAAAGGCCACCGCTCGGTTGGGGGGATGCGCGCTTCGATTTATAATGCCATGCCAGTTGAAGGTGTAAAAGTGTTGGTTACGTTCATGAAAGAGTTTGAAAAAAATAATAGCTAATTTAACTAGATAACATAATTATAAAAATTGGCTGTAGTCAATTAATTAGGGGAGGAGGCAGTTTGAGTAAATATCAAGTACTGGTTCTAAACAAAATAGCATCGTTAGGCACCAAACGATTACCAGCTGAGCAGTATGAGGTTGGTAGTGAAATTGCCAAGCCAGATGCTATTTTAGTGCGTTCAGCCAAAATGCATGAGATGGAAATCCCCCCTAGTGTACAGGCTATTGGTCGCGCAGGCGCTGGAACAAATAACATCCCCATTGCAGACATGAGTAAACGTGGCGTTGTGGTGTTTAACACACCAGGCGCGAACGCTAACGCAGTCAAGGAGCTAGTGTTGGCAGGCATGCTGATTGCAGCACGCAATATTGGCCCTGCCATGCGCTTTGTCGCAGGCTTGGAAGGCGATGATGCTACTTTATCTAAAGTGGTTGAAGAAGGTAAAAAGAATTTTGTCGGCTTTGAATTGCCGAATCGCACGCTGGGCATAGTAGGCTTGGGTGCGGTAGGTGGCATGGTGGCAGATACAGCGCTTAAACTTGGCATGAAAGTACTAGGTTATGACCCTGAAATCACAGTGGACGCAGCTTGGCGATTGTCTTCAGATGTAAAGCGGGTGATGGGTGTGGACGACATCTTCAAACATAGCGATTTTATTACTTTACACGTGCCTTTAATCGATGCAACAAGACATTTGGTGAATGCAGAACGAATTGCCATGATGAAGCATGGTACGGTGCTCATCAATTTTGCTCGCGAAGGCGTGATTGATGAGCAAGCGGTGATAGATGGCCTAGATAGCAAAAAACTGCGTGCTTATGTGTGCGATTTCCCTACTGACCGGTTGAAATCTCACCCTAACGTAGTGGCATTGCCGCACTTGGGCGCTTCTACGCAAGAGGCTGAGGATAATTGTGCGGTGATGGTGGTGGATCAGGTGCGTGAATATCTAGATAACGGCAATGTGGCCAATTCGGTGAATTTCCCGGCAGTGTATATGCCACGTGAGGCGCCGCATCGGGTGGCGGTAGTCAGCCAGAATATTCCGAATATGGTTGGGCAAATTTCTACTGCGATGGCAGCAGCAGGCATTAATATTCATAATATGGTGAATAAGTCGCGTAACGATATTGCCTACACCATGCTGGATTTAGATAGCCCGGCACCGCAAGCTGCACTGAGTAAAATTAAAGCCATTGAAGGCGTGATGAATGTACGTGAATTACCGCAAAAACAGGAGTAATCGCCAACAATGAGCGAGCAACTTAAACAACATCGTGACCAAATCGATACCATTGATGAGCAGTTATTAAAACTGGTCAATGAACGAGCTGCGCTTGCCCGTAAAATCGGTGGTTTAAAAGATGACGGTGTAATTTATCGTCCAGAGCGTGAGGCACAGGTTTTGCGGCGTTTACAAGCGCATAACGAAGGACCACTGTCTGATGAGGCAGTGAGCCATATTTTCCGTAGTGTAATGGCCAATTGCCGTGCACTTGAGAAAGAACTTTCAATTGCATTTTTAGGGCCACTGGGTACATACAGTGAAGAAGCCGCGCTGAAGCAATTTGGCTTAGGTCGTCAAGCCGTTGTGTGTGGCAGTATTGATGAGGTGTTCCGTACTTTAGAAGCAGACCAGGCTGATTATGGCGTGGTGCCTGTAGAAAACTCGACTGAAGGCGCAATTGGCCTGACGCTGGATTTATTGCTGGCGAGCACGCTTAAGGTTTGTGGCGAAATTACACTGCCTATACACCATTGCTTATTATCAAAGCAGACCGATATCACAAAAATTCAACATGTTTTTTCGCATAGCCAATCGTTGTCGCAATGCCATGAGTGGTTAAATAAAACATTGCCTCGTGCAGTGCGCGAGCCTGTAACCAGTAATGCATATGCCGCACAAATGATTCATGACCTGGTTTCAAGCGATGACACTTTTGCAGCGGCGATTGCCAGCAAACGGGCTGCTGAGTTGTTTAAACTGAACGTATTAGCAGAAAATATCGAAGATGACGCTAAAAATACCACTCGGTTTTTAGTACTAGGCAAACATGAGGTGGCCTCTTCTGGCCATGATAAAACATCAATTGTAATGACATCACAGAACAAACCTGGTGCGATGGTGGAGTTGTTAGAACCGCTGGCTCGCCATGGTGTCAGTATGACCAAGTTTGAATCACGTCCATCCAAACAAGGTTTATGGGACTACGTGTTTTTTGTGGATATTGAAGGTCATCAACTTGATAAAAAAGTCAAAGCCGCTTTGCACGATTGTGAGCAACGCGCTTCTTTCCTGAAAGTGCTTGGTTCTTATCCAGTCGCTGTCGTTTAAGTATTAAGGTTTCTGCATGAACATCAACGCCCCTGATTACATTCGCGCGATTGCGCCCTACCAAGGCGGCAAGCCGATTAGCGAGCTTGCACGTGAAATGGGGCTTGTTGAAACTGAAATTGTCAAGTTAGCTTCAAATGAAAACCCATTAGGTATCAGCCCTAAAGCGCAAATGGCGATTGAGGATGCCATTGCAGACATCTCACGCTACCCAGATGGAAACAGCTTTGCCCTACGAGATGCGGTGAGTAAAAAGTTTAATGTTAAATCCAATCAAATTGTATTTGGAAATGGCTCAAACGACATCTTAGAGCTAGCAGCACGCACCTTTCTTAATGCAGGTTGCGAGGCGATTTACTCGCAACATGCTTTTGCTGTATACCCACTCGTCACGCAAGCCGTAGGCGCGACTGGTGTGGTGGTGCCAGCTAAAAATTATGCACATGATCTAGATGGCTTTTTAAAAGCAATTACACCAAATACCAAACTTATTTTTATTGCCAATCCTAATAATCCGACAGGTACATTGCTTGAAAAGGATGCTCTGAAAGCCTTTATTTATAGTGTTCCCAAGCATGTGCTTATCGTATTGGATGAGGCTTATGACGAGTATTTAAGCGCAGAAGATAAATCAGAAGCAATCAGCTGGTTGGCAGAGTTCGATAATCTTATTATTTCACGTACGTTCTCAAAAGCGTACGGCTTAGCTGGGTTGCGTATAGGTTTTGGACTGATGCACGCAGAGGTTGCTGATATGCTCAACCGCGTGCGCCAGCCGTTTAATGTGAATAGTATTGCCCAGGTGGCAGCGGTAGCTAGCTTGGCCGATGACGATTTTGTCGCGCGCAGTTATGCATTAAACCGGGCAGGGATGGCACAGTTAACGCAAGGTTTTCAAAAATTAGGGTTAGAATATATCCCTTCACAGGCGAATTTTGTGAGTTTTGCGGTAAAAGATGCTGCTAATGTAAACCAAAAATTGCTACAAAATGGTGTAATTGTACGCCCGATTGCTAACTATGATATGCCGGGTTATTTACGCGTAAGTGTCGGATTATTCAGTGAAAATTCAAGATTTTTAGAAGTTTTAGAACAGATTGTAAAAACATGACAGAGCAAGAAAAAATGCAATATGAGAAGCTTGCAACAGATGATGTGCGCATTCTCGAAATTAAGCCATTGATCACCCCTTTGGCTTTATTAAGTCGCCTAAAAGAAGGCACAGATTCTACCCAAAATATACTGCAGACACGTGCTGCAATTCATCGTATTTTACATGGTTCAGATGATCGTTTGCTGGTGATTGTTGGGCCTTGTTCTATTCACGATACCAAAGCTGGGCTTGAGTATGCAAAACGCTTACTGGAGGTGCGGGAAAAGTTGGATGCGGATTTACAGATTGTCATGCGCGTTTATTTTGAAAAACCGCGCACAACAGTGGGCTGGAAAGGCCTGATTAACGACCCGCATTTAGATGGCAGCTATGATATTAACGAGGGCTTAGAGACCGCACGTAAATTCTTGCTGGATGTCAACGAACTGGGCATGCCGGCGGCGATGGAGTTTTTAGACACCATTACGCCGCAATACACAGCTGACTTGGTGAGCTGGGGCGCCATCGGCGCACGCACCACGGAATCACAAGTGCATCGGGAACTGGCCTCTGGTTTGTCGTGCCCGGTAGGCTTTAAAAATGGCACTGATGGCAACGTACGTGTCGCCATTGATGCGATTAAAACCGCGGAAACACCGCATCATTTTCTGTCTTTTACCAAAGAGGGCAAGGCGGCGATTTTCTCTACCAATGGTAACGAAGATTGTCATATTATTTTACGTGGTGGTAAAACGCCTAATTACAATGCTGCAAGCGTGGATGCAGCCTGTTTAAGCCTTGCGTCGGCAGGACTGGCTTCTAGATTGATGGTCGATTGCAGCCATGCCAATAGTCAAAAAGACTATAGGTTACAAAAAAATGTAGCACAGGATATCGCGGCGCAGCTTAGTCAGGGAGAAACCAGAATTATGGGCGTCATGCTGGAATCGCATTTGAATGAAGGACGTCAGGAACATACGCCTGGCTGCCAATTGGAATATGGTAAATCAATCACTGACGCATGTTTGGGTTGGGACGATACGGTTGAAGTGTTGAGCACGCTGGCAGAGTCAGTACGCGCACGTCGATTAAAGACTGTTTAAGCTGAGTTTTATAAGGTTTGGCATCATGAATTTACTTAGGGCTTATTCGGTATCTTTGCAGTGTCGCTAGTTCTCAATAGCGCGCAGAATTCGCTTCACGTTGTGGCACTTTTAACTTAACAACGAATTTTAATAAATTACTTAAAGGAAATTATCATGTGGACAACACCAGCAGCTACAGAAATGCGTTTTGGCTTTGAAGTAACTATGTACGTAATGAATAAATAATTAGCTTTTTGCTGATTAACAAAAGGCTGTTGCAAGACAGCCTTTTTTTTGTAAGAAAGCAGTCTTTTAATTAAACAAAGCAATGCCTTTTTTGTACCCTAAAGAGGTAAAGGCAAAGTTTTTTAAGCGTAAAATCTAGTTTTATTTATTAAGTAAAGAATCTCATGCATATTCACGTTTTAGGTGCCGCGGCAGGCGGTGGTTTCCCACAATGGAACTGTAATTGTCCCAACTGTGATGGTTTACGCAAAGGCACCATTAAAGCCACCAAGCGCACACAATCTTCTATTTGCGTTTCTGGTAATGGGGTCGATTGGGTGTTGTTTAATGCCTCACCAGATGTGCTACAGCAAATACAGGATTTTGCGCCGCTGCAACCAGGCAGGAATATCAGGGATTCTGGTATTCAAGCCGTGGTGCTAATTGATGCGCAAATTGACCACACCACCGGTTTATTTATGTTGCGCGAAGGCAAAGTAAAACGCGAGATTTATTGCACCGATATGGTGTACGAAGATTTAACCTCTGGAAACCAAATTCTGAATATTTTAGGCCATTACTGCGGCATTAATCGCCATGATGTGCCGATTGATGGAAAAACCAGTTTTACCATTCCCAATGTACCTAATCTTAAATTTACATCAGTGGCACTAAAAAGTGCTGCGCCCCCATATTCCCCGCATCGTAATGACCCCAAAGCAGGCGATACGATTGGCGTGTTGATTGAAGAAATCAGTACCGGTAAAAAATGTTGGTACTCGCCTGGCTTGGGCGAAATAGAGCCACATTTGCCAGAACTAATGAGCCAAGCAGATTGTATTATGGTCGATGGTACGTTTTGGACCGACACCGAAATGATTGATATGGGTTTGATGACGAAAACTGCGCGTAGTATTGGTCACAACCCGCAATCAGGTGCGGGCGGTATGATAGAAAAGTTAGATGAGTTCGGCCCTAAAAATGGTCAGGCAGTGCGCAAAGTATTGATACACATCAATAATACCAATCCAATTTTAAGAGAAGATTCAGCCGAGCGAGCAACGCTCAACCAGCATGGCATAGAAGTCGCCTATGATGGTATGGATATCATTCTTTAGGAGAAAACAATGAACGCACCAAGTCACGACAATTTATCCCCAAACATTCCCTGGACGCGCGAAGAGTTTGAAGACAAATTGCGCGAAAAAGGTAAGGGCTACCACATTTACCATCCTTTCCATGTGATGATGTATGAAGGTAAGCTGAGTAAAGAACAGCTACAGTGCTGGGTTGCAAACCGCTTTTACTATCAAATTTCTATCCCGATGAAAGACGCGGCAATTTTGTCTAATTGCGACGATGTCGAAGTGCGTAAACAATGGATAGTGCGTATCACCGATCATGATGGAGTGGACGCTGCGGATGGCACAAAAGCAGTAGGTGGCATTGAGGCATGGATTCAGTTGGGTGATGCTGTGGGTTTAACGCGCGAACAAGTGACAAGCTTAAAGATGGTGAGCCCCGGCGTTAAATTTGCGGTAGATGCTTATGTTAATTTTGCGCGGCAACGCCCATGGCAAGAGAGCGTGTGTTCAAGCCTGACAGAACTATTTGCGCCGCATATTCACCAACAGCGCATCAGCTCTTGGCCCACCATGTACCCATGGATTAAAGAGGAAGGTTTAAGCTACTTTAAAAAACGTTTAACCGAGGCTAGGCGTGATGTAGAGCAAGGCTTGAGTGTGACATTGGATTACTTTAGCACTTCACGTGAGATGCAGCTAAAAGCCTTAGATATACTGCAATTTAAGCTGAATGTGTTGTGGGTGATTGCTGATTCTATTATGTTAGCTTCAACTGATGTTAAAACCGAAGGTCGTGATTATTTGCGTCAGCCCGTTATTAACTTTGACTAGGAATTTGATTAAGAACTAGCTATGGAAAACAATATCCAACATTCAGACGTGTTTGCTATCGCATACCATCACCGCTTTCAATGGGAAGACGCGCAGCAAAGTTATGTGATACTTTTTCCGGAAGGCATGGTCAAACTCCATGGTGGTGCGGGTGAAGTGATTAAACGGGTAGATGGGAAAGCCAGTGTAGGCGATATCGTAACAGAACTGAAATTGGCTTTTCCAGATGCAGAAAATATTGAAGCAGACATTATTGGGATGTTTGACATGGCTTATGGTAAAGCCTGGATTAGAAAAGTGAATTAAGCTTAATGCTTATAAGCAGTAATTAGGAGCAGCAAATGACACAGACATCATTAGGTGAGTCAGTCGTACAAAAAGAGATTCAGTCTCAAGCGCAAAATAATGGCGTGGCGGCAAATATCACGCATACCCAGCCCTTATGGTTATTGGCTGAAGTGACCTATCGCTGTCCATTACACTGTGCTTTTTGCTACAACCCAACCGATTACGATAAGCATACGCAAAATGAGCTGAATACCGAGCAATGGATACAAGTATTACGCGATGCCCGTAAATTGGGTGCATTACAGCTTGGTATATCAGGCGGCGAGCCTTTGTTGCGTGATGATATTGAAGACATTGTCATTGAGGCGAAAAAACTCGGCTACTACAGTAATTTGATTACTTCTGGTGTCGGCTTGACTGAAAAGCGTATTCAAGCCTTCAAAGATGGTGGTTTGGATCATATTCAGCTTTCCATGCATGATATTACTGAAGAAATTAATAATTTCATCACCAATACCAAGACTTTTGAACTCAAGAAAAAAGTTGCCGCCATGATTAAAAATCATGGCTACCCAATGGTTTTAAACGTAGTGATACACCGCTACAACATTGGGCATATCAAAGAGATTCTAGAGATGGCAGAAGCGCTCGGCGCAGATTATGTAGAGCTTGCTAATACACAATACTATGGCTGGTCTTTGGTGAATCGTAACCAATTGATGCCACTGAAAGAGCAGATTGATTATGCTGAAAAAGTGACTAACGAATTCCGCGAAAAAGTCGGTAATAAGATGAAAATCTTTTTCGTGGTGCCAGATTACTTTGGCAACCGTCCTAAAAAATGTATGAATGGCTGGGGTGAAGTCTTCATGATTGTAACGGCTAATGGTGATGTGTTACCTTGCCACTCTGCGCGCGTACTACCTAATATTGAATTCCCCAACGTACGTGAAAAAGGCTTGGAATGGGCCTGGAAAGACTCGCCGGCATTCAATAAGTATCGTGGGACAAGCTGGATGAAAGGCCCTTGTGTTACTTGCCCAGAGAAAATGAATGACTTAGCAGGCTGCCGTTGCCAGGCATTTTTACTGACTGGTGATGCAGAAAGTGCAGACCCAGTGTGTTCATTGTCACCGAATCATCATTTGATTGAAAAAGCGATTGAGGATTCTAAAAATCCAGTGTTGGCATCGCAGCCCATTATTTTTAGAACGGATAAAAATTCTAAAAAATATGCCAGTGGCGAATCTAGGGAACGTGTTGAAGAGTTTCACGCCTTGCCCTAGTCTATCGTTATAATACGAAGGCGCATTGTCCTACAAAGATAATGCGCCTTTTTCATTTAAAAGAAACATAAAATATTAATGAATCCACACTCTAACTTGCTGGTTTACGTTTTAGCTGCGCTGGCTGCTTTGGCGCCGTTCGCCATCGATACCTATTTACCGGCATTCCATGCCATGGGTGCTGATTTAGCGACATCTGACGTGCACATTCAGCAAAGTTTGGCGGTGTACTTGTTGCCTTACGCCATTATGACGCTATGGCATGGTGCCATTTCGGACTCGATTGGCCGTATTGCCACGATAAAATGGGGCTTGGGTGTGTTCGTGCTGGCTAGTATTGGCTGCGCATTTGCACCCAATGTTGAAACTTTATGGTTCTTTCGTGCCTTGCAAGGCGCTAGCGGCGGTGCTGGTAACACGGTGGCACGTGCCATGGTGCGCGACCTATTTGAAGGTGCACAGGCACAACGGGTGATGGCTACCATTCAAATGCTGTTTGGCATTGCACCTGCAGTGGCACCCATGATTGGTGGAGCTTTGCTTGGGTTCAGTTGGCAAAGTATTTTTGTGTTTTTGGCAATATATGCTGCTATTAGCTTGTGGGCGGCAGTGAAGTTTTTGCCAGAAACCATGCCACCAGAAAAGCGACTCAAGCTATCTACAAAAAACGTATTCAGCAGTTATAAAACTATTTTTGGCGATGCCGAATTTGCAAAACTATGTATCGCATTGGCTGCGATATTTTCGGCATTTTTTATTTATGTGCTGGGCAGTCCAATGTTTTTGGGCAAGTTGCTGGGGTTATCTCCGCAGCAATATGCATATTTATTTGTGCCTACTGTCGCAGGTATGGTTTTGGGGTCATATCTGGCTAAACGTGCTGCAGGTCAATATTCGGCAAAACAGGCATTAAATGCTGCTTATACATGGATGTTTGCGGTTGTTTTGCTTAATCTTGCTATCTGCTACTGGCTACCAGCCAACCCTATTTACAACATTTTACCGATTGGCTTGTTTAATGTCGGCATGGGCTTGGTGATGCCGATAATTTCATTGGCTGCACTTGATCGTCACCCTAAAATCCGGGGTACTGCAGCATCGGGACAAGCCTTTGCTCAAATGCTATTTTCAACTATTTCCGCAGGCATAATAGTGCCCTTGGTGTGGGGCAGTGTGTTTAGTTTGGCCTGCACCATGCTGGCTATTTGGCTGATAAGCTGGCTGATGATTCGGCAGACAGCGCTTTGGAAAGATTAGCGTTTAGATCGAATTGGGTTGTAAAACCCAATTATATACATTTCCAAGTTAAATAAACCCTACAATCAAACTCAAGCTGGTGGTAATCAGGCTCCATATATTGGCATAGCTGGTAAAAGGCTTTGTCGTGGTTGCGTTCTTTTAAATGCGCTAGCTCGTGTACTGTTATCATGCGTAAAAATTCAGCAGGCGTTTCTTTAAAAAAAGATGAAATACGAATCTCTTTTTTGGCTTTGAGTTTACCACCTTGTACGCGTGAGATTGCGGTATTAAGCCCCAGTGCATGGTGTTCGATGCTCAAGCGATTGTCATACCTGACTTTATCTAGCAAGGGAGCATTGCGTAGAAACGTTTGTTTAATATCATTGCAGTAATCGTAAAGCGCTTTATCGGTTTGTATGGTGTGGGTGAGTGGATAGCGCTGGGTGATGTAGTCGCCAAGCGTGTTTTGCGCTTGTAGCTGTCTAATTTTATCTTGTAAATCAAGTGGGTAATGCTGTAAATATTTAAGCGATGTAGTCATTGCAGTTTGTTTACTTTGCCAAAACTGCCCAACACGGACTTTATGCCACGCCACAGCTTTGGCAGCAACCAAAACAGCAATAGTACAAAGCCACACAGCAAGCCAATAAATACCGCAGG
>JAKFDL010000055.1:0-1920 GCA_036676175.1 Methylotenera sp.
AGACACGCCACTGATGCACGGCACTGCGGAGCCAGGTTAATGTGCCTGTGTGCAGCGCCAGTTACAGTAGTAGCAAGGCATTTTATGCATGGCTACAGCGGGCTTGATGCCAGAGACATACTCTGGATAAGGCATAAATCGCCCAAAGTGACCACCACCTAGTATGCAAACTGCCGGGGTTGAAGTCGCAGCCGCCAAGTGAATTGCCGATGTCTCATTACCGATCAAAATACAAGCACCACGTAGTAGCTCGACCAATTCGGGCAAGCTGGTTACGCCACCTAAATTGACCGCTGGGGTGGCACTCTGATCAACAATGGCTTGGCACAAATGCGCATCTGATGGACCACCACACAAGACGGGCGTCCAATGGTATTTTCGATGCAATTGCACAACAACTTCGACAAAATAGGCAGCTGGCCACTGCCTGCCGGACCATGACGCACCTGGGAAAATGATGAAATAGGGGGTGCTTATTTTCAATCTGCTTGGCAATTGAGTAAGTTGGGGCAAAGCCGGCAGGCTTGCTTTAAACTCTTGGCAGCTCAGGTTGCGAATAAATTCAGCATTCCGCTCCAACTCCATCAAAGGCACCTCACTAGCTGCCACTAAAGCCGTGTACCAGCCGTCTGAAACCCGCTTGTGTCGTGGACTCATATTACTCAGATCGCCAACAGACCCGATGCGCTGTATCGCACCCGACGCCCTGATGATGGCATCGCCATGCAGAAAGACTCGGGAGACAGTTGGCTGTATGGCGACTTCGAACCCGGCCTTTCTAATTTTTTGTAAGGTTATAAAACGATAAATCGGGTTTCGGCCGAACTGTGCCACATCAATTGGCCAGACTTGATCCCAGTAAGGCAGTTTTTCTGCGAGGAGTGCCCAGGTTGAGTTTGCGCAAAGTGTAATGCACTTATCAGGATAAAGACGCCGAAACTCTTTGGCAGAATCAAGCCAAATAATGAAGTCACCAATGGCGTCCAGACGAACAAGCAGTAGACCTTCCGGCGCTGCACGCCCCGGAGTTATGCCTGCCAAGGCATCTAATATAGAAAATATCACCAGTTTAAACCGGTGGAATATTACCCTCACATCATATACCAGATTAGAATGGTTTAGAGTTCAATTCAACTTACCGCTTTGCCACTACGTACAGCACTGGATCGAGAATTTCTGGATTGGGATTAAGGTTTACAGTTCGCAAAAATCTAACCGATTTCCTATAGAGAAATCTGATCAATTTGTGAATGCTTGGCTTCACACCCGTCTTATATATCTCCTCAAAACCATGGAATTCGAATTCTCTAAAGCCGGCGGCTAAAAGAACCTGGGCCAAGCTATGCTCTACAAAGCCACTTACATGTGTGAAATCATTAAAGTGGTGCAAATATCCAAATGGGCTTTGCAGGTTTGGAACCTGAATAATGGCACAACCATCTTCGCACAAGCCAGATCGTATGGCCCTCAAAAATTCTACAGTATTATCTCTTGGCACATGCTCCAAAACATCAAGACATGTTATCAAAGAAAATTTATCTTTGTTATCAATCAACCATGCAGCCGTGTCCGCAACAACTTGACAGTTAAGATTTAGCGACTGACAAAACCTGACCGTCGAGGGCGATATATCAACACCCTGGTAATTAAAACCCCAGCCCTGCATACAAGACAACATTTCACCACGACCTATACCTATATCCAGAACCATGCTGGACTTTTCTTTTGGGAAATAGCTTTTATAGTTAATATCAAATTGCTTGAATTTGAATTCGGCCTGTTCAAATCCATCAAACGATATTTCGACGTAGTTTTCAAAAATTTCTTTCATTGGCGGCCTATTTTTTCGATTAAATTACTTCTAAAAATAAATCCATAAAGGATTAATACAATTGCACAATATAAAACTATGTACGAGGC
>JAKFDL010000056.1:0-2086 GCA_036676175.1 Methylotenera sp.
GATTTTGCCTGGTCTGCTACAGTAAACGCCTGGGCCAACAAAAACGAGATTAAAAGCCTGATTGGTCTCGACAATGACGGGGATGGCAAAGAGGATGATTTAGTAGCCAGTGGTTTATTTATTGACCGGTCCATTCAAACCATCTATGATTACCGGGCGGGGCCAATTTATCAGTTGGGCAATACTCCGCTACCAGGCTTCTATACCGGCACTTTAAGCGTGGTAGATCAAAATAAAGACGGGCAAATAGATGCCGCCAACGACCGGATAATCATCGGACGCCGTGAACCGGCATACAGAATGAGCCTGTTCAACACGCTTACCTATAAAGGATTTACCCTAACCTTTCTCCTTAATAGCGTACAGGGAGGTAAAAACGGATACTTAGGTAATAACCTGAGGCAGTATTTCCGTGACGATAATCAGCTTCGTGAAAATGAATTTACCGTTACTGATTTTTGGTCGCCACGTAATCCCAATGGTAAGTATCCCAGAAATATTTCCGGCAGCGGTGCAAGGGTTACGCCTGGTATGTGGGAAAGCAGAAGTTTTGTAAGGCTACAGGACGTTTCCCTTTCGTACAACCTGCCTGCAATTGTGCTCGGTAAAATAAAGGCACAGTCTGTCAGCTTTTATGTAAACGCAAAGAACCTGGCCACCTGGACCAAATGGGTAGGCTGGGATCCCGAAACCGGACAAAACCTGGCGCTGGGAGGCCGACCGGTAATGCGTGCCTTCACATTTGGCGTGCGTGTGAACTATTAAAATTTTAACCTGCAAACAAAAAGATATTTAGTATGAAAAAGATACATTCCATCCTGTTGGCGGTGCTCCTCATTGCCGGCGGACTGTCCTGTAAGAAAAATTTTTTAGATGAAGAGCCGCTTGATTTTTTGAGTTCGGCCAACGCCTTTAAAACAAGTGCAGATTTTGACGCTTCTACTAATAATCTGTATCGTCTGTTACGTGATGTATTATTTACCCGGGATGAAACCATCCCCTTCGATTATATCTATCGCACCGATGCAGGTTTGTTTGTACCATCGGCCGTTCCGCCAAACCTGTCTAGCGAGCTGGCGCCTCACGCCGATTTACCCAGGATACACTGGCAAGCATGGTATAAGATAGTATCAGAATCCAATACCATTATCAGTCGTATTCCAGCTTCTGAGTTATCTGCAGGCGACAAGGATTTGTTTGAAGCAAAAGCCCGTTTTTTCAGAGCGTATGCGTATAGCCGATTGGCTTACCTGTATGGAGGAGTGCCCCTGGTGCTGGAAGAGGTTATAGAACCTAAAACGGATTATGTACGAGCTACCCGTAAGGAGGTATATGCGCAATGCATTGCGGATATGGTTTTTGCCGCCGGTAAATTACAGGCCATCAACAATGTAAAGGACGGCGAGGTTTCCAACGTGGCAGCGCAGCATCTACTGGCTGAATTGTATATAGCTGATGGGCAATACGATCAGGCTGTTACGGCAGCCTCGGCAGTCATCGGCGATGCGAATATGACGGTCATGACCAGCCGCTTTGGCAAGAAAAAGGATGTAACTCCCGGCGATGTATATTGGGATTTGTTCCGGCGTGGAAATCAAAACCGGGGAGCCGGCAACAAGGAAAGCATACTCGTTATTCAAATAGAAAACGATACCAAGGGCGGCGCTGGCAGCACTACCCAAACTGGCTGGCCTTTTAATAGTGTGTACAACCTGGAAAGGGTGCATTCGCCGTTGATACGCGATGTGCAACTGCCCGATGTAAGCGGAAACAAACCTATGGCACAATGGCCCGCTTCCGATTATACCAGCGGTGGCAGAGGAGTGGGATTTTTGGCTCCCTCACATTATTTTGTACACAAAGCTTACCAGGTACAGGGCAATGCAATTGCAACCGTTCCTGATTCTGTAGCGGACATCAGGAATGCCAATCATAATTTGGTACGGAAATTTAAGGTTACCCGTGCGGGCAATAGTCTTTACCCTGTAGGTACAGAAATCGATTTTCATAACATCCCGGCGGGCACCAAAGGATTTGGGGGAAAACCTTTAGTATCGGGCGATGTAGCCAACCGGGCTATGTACCC
>JAKFDL010000057.1:0-14495 GCA_036676175.1 Methylotenera sp.
GCAGTAAAGCCACTGAGCGTGCCGCCGGTAACGCTGACGTCACCTGCGGTAAAGCCTACCGGGGCTTCAGAGAAGGTGAAACTGACGGTGGAGCTGTTGTCGGCCACATTGAGGTTGGCGTCAACAATATTGACGCTGACACTTGGGGCGCTGGTGTCGACAGTATGTGTTGAGGTCGTGGTAGCAGTGAATGGGTCACCGGTACCGTCAGTACCACTGACTGTTACATCAAAACTTGTATCGGCTGCCAGGTCGGCACCATTTACATCAATACTGTATGTATTGCCTATCGCAACAGTACCGCTGTAAAGCGTACCGTTGACTGTGAAACTAACCGTATCGCCAGGGGCAGCATCGCCACCCACTGTACCGGTCACACTGATCGGGCCGCCGGCTTCGGTGGCATTGACGATGTCGTCAGCAGTGATGCTGTTGACCGTGATCGTTGCGTTGGCACTGGTGTCAACGATAATGGTGCCAGTGCCTGTATCGCCTAGATTATTACCATCATCTAAAAGACGATCAGTAATAGGCCGCTCCTGGATGATGGCGTCATAATTAAAATCGTAATCAAAGCCAAATTGATTAAGAACATCATTAATTCTGAGCAAGGCAACAAAATCAAATCCATAGGATGTAGTTAAACCGTTATTGCCAGCAGCTGTCTCTTCTAGAACTTCATTAAGATCTTTGCCACTTTCGATAGCTTTAATAATCGTTTCTATGGTGGCAATATCTACCCTGCCATCAAGGCTATCAAAGCCTAGCGCATTGGTAAGCTCTTCTGAAAAAGCAACTAATTGAGTTGCCCCAATATGCATATTGGGACCAACAGGCATATCAAGTTCGACGCTTGAGCTTTGCATGGTTTGTATCGTATCGCCCGACTGTACGCTATCGCCAAGCTGCAATTCACGCCTGCCGCCATTATCTGTGAGGATATATACCGTACCTGTAAGTGCTACTACTTTACCAATTAATGCCATGTTCGCGTCCTAAAAAAAATTAATTTCTTTGTTTGATAGCTTTTTTCACAGTCACATTAAATACCCAATTTAGCTATAAATATATTGTACTGATGGCCAATAAAAATAATGCTTACTCTGCAGTACGAATACAACACAAAAACTAACCTTCATTATCGAATGTTGTTTAATTAAAAGACTATAATGAATTGGCAAATTCAAGTAATCGTTTTAATATTTTTTGCTTGATATTTAAATCACTCACACCTGGAGTACGTGTTATTTCAGATTTCAAGCAACAATTCATTTTTTCAAAGAAAATCAACAACGCTATTTCATTTACCATACTGTTGATTTTCTTTACATGCATTTATGCAGAAAGTTACGATTTCAACAAGTTTAGTAGCCTGGCAAAACAAAGACATGGTGAAGAGGCTTATAAAAATACGCTCGAACTTGAGAAGTTAATCGCCGCCTTACAAACGGCTACTGACACGGAAAAACTTCAACAAATTAATGATTTTTTTAACCAAAAAATAAATTTCGCTGAAGACATCGATGTTTGGGGGAAGTCAGATTACTGGGCAACTCCTTTAGAGTCTTTAGGTCGTCAGGCAGGCGATTGTGAGGACTATAGCATTGCCAAATATACCTTTCTGAAAATATTAGATGTGCCTAATGACAAACTAAGACTCACCTACGTTAGGGCAAAGGTAATCAATCAAGACAGAAACGTTGTATTGGCGCATATGGTACTTAGCTACTATGCAACTCCACAATCTGAGCCATTGATTTTAGATAGTTTGGTCTCTGAAATTATGCCATCATCTAAAAGAATAGATTTAACACCGATTTTTAGTTTTAACGACAAAAGCCTGTGGGTAGGCGCTAGCAATAAATCTAAAGGCAAATCAACCTCCCATCTTTCCAGATGGCGCGATGTGTTGGTGCGCATTCAATCGGATGGTATAAATTAATTGTAAAGTAAGGATTAAATATGTCACTTATCAAACAACTTTGGCTAGCGATATTTTTTATCGTGATATTAACGGCTACGGGAAGTTTTATCTTAAGCACTTTGTCTAGTAAATATTACTTAGAAGAACAGTTACAAACTAAAAATATTGACAATGTCAGTTCACTTGCCCTTTCAATGTCTCACACAGACAAAGACCTTGTTACCCTGGATTTATTGTTGTCAGCACAATTTGATTCTGGTCATTATCGCTACATTGGTCTATTTGACCCAAATGGAGAATTGATTAGCGAACGTGTAGCTGTAAATAGTCAAACCAAAGCACCTAAGTGGTTTATTAAGCTCATTCCAATTAAAGTTCAGGCAGGCGTTGCAGACATCCAAGACGATTGGTCGCAATATGGATCGTTAACATTGGAGAGCGATATCAATTTTGCATACGATAAGCTTTGGAATGCTACCTTATCAATTGCCGTATGGACATTTCTAATTGGCTTACTAGCATGCTACGCGGGCGAAATAATCTTGCGCAAAATTCTTAGCCCACTTGATGACGTAGTCAAACAAGCAAAAGCGCTTGGGGAAGACAGGTTCATTACAATTAATGAACCTAAGACGTTAGAGTTTAAAGCGGTTGTGCACGAAATGAACAATCTTTCAAATCGAATCAAGCAGACAATTACCAAAGAATCTGCTCGCTTAGAAGAGCTGCGTTACAAAATTAATTATGATGATGTCACAGGATTAATGAATCATGATTACTTTGTGAACACGATGGAGACCAATATTAATCATGATGAATACAGTGAAGGTGCTTTTGTCATATTTAGACTTTCAAATCTTGCACAAATAGATGAGGCAATAGGTTACCCACAAGCAAATGCCTTGCTTAAACAAATCGGAAATGCACTGGAATCTAATTGTAAAGAGGATTCATCACTCATTTCTGGCAGATTAAGTGGAACTGAGTTTGCAGTATTTTGTAAAGAAGCTACAGATGAGTTTGCACTGGCCAACAGACTTAAAGATTCTGTTATCAAGGCAGCTGAAATCAATAAAGCTGGACTGACGGCTCGCTTTTTGGTGGTAACAACAAAAACAGGAAAAATAGAGAACCCGAACTCGCTGTTTAAAGTACTTGACCTCACCTTAAATCTTTCCAGCTCGAGTGAGGAAAATTATCTTCGGGTGATTAATGCGAGCAATATAGTGGTGACAGAAAATGACTATCTTGTTGAGTGGAAAAGCTCACTGAGTGACGCGCTGTCAAATAAAAGAATCAAGCTCGAGCATTACCCCGTCATTACTTCTACGGGGATACTCATTCACAATGAAAGTCCGGTAAGACTTCAACTTGAAGAGAATGGGAAATGGTATTGCGCAGGTGAGTTTATTCATTGGGCAACACAACTCAATTTAATCACCGTTGTCGATGAAATAGTGCTAGAAACTGCCGTTAAGTTACTAGGGCAAGGTGCTGAGCCCTTATGCTTGAATATATCTGCACACTCAATGTGTGATCCTAAATATGCTCAAAAGGTAGCAGCATTAGTCCTGAAACATTTGCAAAATCCAGGGCATTTAAGTTTCGAAGTTCCGGAAGTGGCTGTATTCGAGCATTTAAACGAGTTCAAACAGTTCTCTAGCGTGTTAAAAGCAGCAGGTTGTCACGTAGGCATTGAACATGTAGGTTTGCATATTTCTCGCTTGGGTGAACTCCATGATATCGGCTTAAGCTATATTAAATTTGACGCATCCATTGTTCGCAATATTGATACTCACGAAAACAATAAATCACTGCTGCGGGGCTTGTGTATGGTGGTACATTCAATTGGGGTGCTGGCGATTGCTGAAGGCGTTAATAGCAATGAGGAAATCAAGGCACTGAAAGAAATTGGTATTGATGGCCTAACGGGTCCTGGAATCAAACTTGATAGAGCAGCTTAACGCCTGTAATTCCTGTTCAACATTAGGGCTAACTGCAGCCTATCTTTAACTTTTAAGCACTCAAACGTGGCTGCAAGATGGGCCTTTACCGTTCGATCTGTTATTTTTAAAATCCGCGCTATCTCTTTGTTACTTAATCCTTTTGCCGCTTCTATTGCCACATCTTTTTGCCGTTTTGTTAATTGAGCCAGTAAACTTTCTACTTGTTTTGGCTGATTACCTACTAGTTTTGCGGAAACTTCAATAAGACGCTTCAATAGCTCGCTACCAAGCCATAGACCACCATGACTAATCACCGTTTTGATTTCTCTTAAAACCTCAGGTGCAGAGTACGCATGACAATATCCAACTGCGCCCAAACTTAAAGAATATAAAGCTTCTGCTTGAATTGGGACATTTGCGAGAACAATAATTTTTGAATTTTTGTAATTGTTTTGGATAAGCACAATCGCGTTTGTTAACCACTGCTGTCTATCCTCATTCATGTGCAACCAAAATAGAACAGCTTCTTCATTTTGCAATGCAGTAGGTTTCACTTCCGAAATTAATTTTGCTTTAGGGAAGGCTTCTGCCCAACTAACCAAGCCCTCACTTAGCGGTGAGATAAAAATATCTTGCATGCTAATTTTTATCTTCCAAACTATCTCTCACTAAAGGCGTACGATTTGGCTTTAAGTACCGGTTTTAATAAATAGGAAAGTATGGTTTTTTTGCCTGTTAATATATCCACCTGCGCCACCATGCCCGGGATAATGGGCAAACCCTTGCCCAAGCTTGTTTGTAGTGTACGCACGCGCACTAAGTAATAAGCATTACCCTTATCGTCTACGATAGAATCTGCCGCAATACTTTCTACCATGGCGTCTAAGGTGCCATATATGGTGTAATCATAAGCAGTTAACTTCACGACTGCTGGCTGTCCAGGCCGCAAAAAAGCAATATCTTTAATTTGCACTTTGGTTTCTAACACTAAAACTTCATCGGTGGGAACGACTTCCATTACCTCTTTGCCAGGCTGAATCACACCGCCTACCGTGTTAAAAAACAGACGGCTGACTTTGCCATTTACGGGGGACTTTAATGTAGACTGCTTGACCTTGTCGCTTAACGCTACGCTGGTTTCAGTTAGGCTGTTGAGTTTAGCGGAGACTTCATTCAGCTCTGCGCGTATCCTGTTGCGAAAGTTTTGTTCTGCTTCTGTAATTTTACGTTTAGCCTCAGAAATACTTACCTGAATACGGCTAATTTGCGCCCGCGATTGGTCTATTTCGCCGCGCGCACGCGTGGCTTCTCGCTCTAACTTTAATATATCGATTTCAGAAACTGCCCCACTTGCCAGTAGTGGCTTATTAGCAGACAGCTCTTTATTAGCAGATTCATAGGTTTTTTCTGCCAGTTCTTTTTTATATTGAACTTCTATCAGCTCCTTTTCACGCTGCACCATTTGATCACGGGCGATATTGACGATGGAATCCAGCTCGGCGCGACTATTGGTATAAAGTGCATACTCTTGCTCATACACTTGTGGGGTCTCTGCCCTCACTTCTGCTGGTACATTAAATGCTGAGCCTTCGGCTAGCGCTTTTAAACGCGCCTCTTTGGCTAGAAGCGCTAAATATTGGCCTTTATTTTCGCGTAATGACGATATTGCACGGGTTTCGTCTATCTTAATTAAAGGCATA
The DNA here is from genome assembly GCA_036676175.1 of Methylotenera sp. Lineage (GTDB taxonomy): Bacteria > Pseudomonadota > Gammaproteobacteria > Burkholderiales > Methylophilaceae > Methylotenera_A. The sequence continues at coordinate 5,571 of JAKFDL010000057.1, forward strand.
CCCACTTTAACTAAGTCACCTTCCCTTACCAAGATTTCCGTCACAATACCGCCATCTAACGACTGAATGACTTGCAAATGCCGAGATGGAATCACCCTGCCTTCACCACGCGTAATTTCATCGACTTTTGCCAACCACGCCCATATGATGACAACTAGCAGAATCACTAAAATTGTGTATAGCAACAGTTTGGCTTTAAGTGGTGTTTGTTCCTTGATGGCTAAATCCGATTCCTCATCCCAGTCTAAATCATCTCGACTTTCAGTGGGCACTGCGCGATCAACTAAAAAATAAATGGGTTTTGTAATCCAAGATTGGCGTTTTACAAAGTTATTCAAAGTGCCAATTTTATTAAATAGTGATTCGCTCATAGTTGCTTTCGTTTATAAAGCCTTAGCAACTTTGCCGGTGCGCAAAGCTTCAATCACTTGATCTTTAGGGCCATCAGCCACGATTCTCCCTGTATCCACCACAATAATACGATTCACCAAATCAAACATGGTAGATCGATGCGTAATCAATACTACCGTTTTGCCTTGTGACGATACTGCCATACGTTTTTTTACATTTTCTTCACTGGAGTGATCCATGGCGCTGGTAGGCTCATCCAATAATAAAATATTGGGCTTGGCTATGAGTGCCCGCGCAATGCCTACGCCTTGCCGTTGGCCACCCGAGAGTGTTTCACCCCGTTCGCCCACAAGCAAATCGAACCCTTTAGGATTAGCATTAATAAATTCGTCTATGCCGCCTGCATGTGCCGCTTCGAGGACTGTGGCATCATCCGCATGTGGAAATGTCATCGAAATGTTTTCGCGCATCGTGCCATAAAACAAATGCGTATCTTGCTGCACATAACCTATCGCACGACGCAATTCAGCAGGGTCTATTTGTCTCGCGTCTATTCCATCTATCAGCACGGCACCTTCTGTCGGTTGATATAAACCAAGCATCAATTTATGGATAGTTGATTTACCTGAACCCATCCGCCCCAGCAATGCCACACGCTCGCCTGCTTTGATTTTAAAGCTCACTTTAGTGAGTGCGTTTTCTTCAGTTCCAGGATATTTAAAGCTTACCTCTCTAAATTCAATATCGCCATTAAAGCTTGTGCGTGATAGAAAAGTTGAATCAAGCGGGCGCTCAACTGGCTTGTTCATCACATCGTCCAAGGATTGTAATGAAGTCGTTGCAGTGTGGTATTGCGTGAGTAAGCCTGCAGTTTGAGAGATAGGCGCTAACGCCCGCGATGACAGCATAGTGCAAGCAATTAGGCCGCCCATCGTTAAAAAGCCATTAATGACCAAATACACGCCTAATAGCACCAAGGCCACGCTAGTAACTTGTTGTATGGCTGTTGAACCGTTATTAATCGATTGGGACAGTAACCGCAATTTACTGCCTACCTCGGTTAAAAAGCTGGCACTGTGCTCCCACTTACGTTGCATATTGCCCTCAATGCCAAGTGCCTTTACGGTTTCTAAGCCTACTAGACTTTCTATCAGTGTTGCGTTTCGCAGGGCACCTGCGCGATACATACTTTCCGAAAGCGCATGCATTTTGGTTTGCACGCTAAATGCGTATATCAGCATTAAAATCGCGCCTAGGATGACGGGAATTACCATTGGCCAAGAAATCCACGCCATAACAAAAATAAAAATCAAGCCGAAAGGTATATCTATAATGGTAGTAACGGTCGCAGAGGTAATAAAATCACGCACAGACTCAAAGGAGCGTAAATTACTGGCAAAGGAGCCTACTGAGTTTGGCTTTTGCTCCATGCGCAAGCCCAATACCTGTTGCATAATGCGGCTACTTAGCTTGATATCAATGCGCGCACTGGCCCAGTCTAGAAAATAGCCGCGCATGCTACGCAATACTAAATCACCCACAACAATAATGGTGACGCCAATCGCCATTACCCATAAGGTCTCTATCGAGCGGTTAGGTACCACACGATCATAGACATTCATCGTAAAAAGAGGCATCGCCAGTGCGAATATATTGACTAAAAAAGCGGCCAACATCACATCACGATAAATATTTTTATTTTCTGCTAACGTGCCCCAAAACCAGTGCTTAAGGCGAACTTTGCCAACAGCTGGCGTACGTTTATCGAATATATACTTTGGTTTTGTGGCAATGAAATAACCCGCGTATTGTTTTGCCAACTCGCTTAAAGGTACGCTCACTTCAGCATCGCCAAATTCAGGATAAATCACATAAGCGGTGCTAGTCTTTTTGTCGATACGTGTCAGATTACAAGCCTCATCGTTATTGAGCAGTAAAGTAACAGGCAATATTTCTGCACGAATCTGATTAATTGGTTTCTTGTGTGTGGTAACTGCCAGATTGGCACGCTCTGCAGCACGCGCAAACAACGCTGGTGTCATTTTCCCATGGCGAAGCGGCAGGCCCGCAATGAGTGCATCCCGTGTTGTGGTTGCCTGATTTGCCCTGCAAGCGAGCATCAAACACCCTAACAGGGTGTCATACCCGCCTGTTGGCGAATCGGCCAAGTCTTTTAAAGTGATTTCATCCGTGGACACTGTTTCAATCTATTATCGTTAGCTTTGAAGGGTAATGTATCAAATTTTTTAGCAATAGTACTATTGTACATAGTTACATGCACCAAAAATGTAAAAAAATTAATTACCAGGGATTAGAAAACAACAGGGCTTGTGGGGATGGAGGCGCGAGCCGGAGTCGAACCGGCCTAAACGGCTTTGCAGGCCGCGGCATAACCGCTTTGCTATCGCGCCATGTATGTATAGTAATTATACACATTGCTTAAACTAAAACGGCGAAAGCATAACTGCATTCGCCGTTTTATATTTCAAACTACGTTTTAAACTGGTGGTTTAAAACAAATGTGGAGCGGGAAACGAGGCTCGAACTCGCGACCTCAACCTTGGCAAGGTTGCGCTCTACCAGCTGAGCTATTCCCGCGTTAAGAAGCGAGCATTTTAGCGGTTTTCGCGATACTGTCAAGACCAAAATGAGGGCACTTCTACTTATTTATTTACTTTTATTTGTGGCCAGGCCAGCTTTATATAATAAGCCATTGATAGCAATGTTAAAAATGCGGCAATTTCAATCAGACGGTGTCCTACCACCTGCGTTGGGAATGTGCCCCAATTTCCCAAAATGCCCAAGTTATCTAAATGAATGTTATCCCAATACAATAAAAATAAAATAGCCAGCATCTGTACAGCGGTTTTGACTTTTCCTATCATAGCCACAGCAACGCTACTGCCTTGACCTTCGTTCGCCATCCATTCACGAAGCGCACTTACGGCGATTTCCCGCCCGATAATAATCAAACAAACGATAGCGCCCACACGTCCGAATTCAACCAACACGATTAAAGCTGCCGTCACCATTAACTTATCTGCTACCGGGTCTAAAAACGCACCGAACGCTGAAGTTTGATGCCAGCGTCTTGCCAGATAACCATCCAGCCAATCAGTAAAAGCTGCAATTGCAAATATAGCCGTTATAAAAACGTTCACCGAATGAGAGGGCATGGCGCCAAGTGTACGCAAATTTTCTGGCCAGTAAAACGCGCCTACAAAGATAGGGATCAACAAAATACGCAGCCATGTGAGCATGGTTGGAATGTTCAACTTCATTTAATACAGGCCTCCACTAATGAAACTCTCCATAGATTTTTTCAGCCAAGTCTTTACCTATGCCTTCAACCTGGGCAATTTCATCCATACTAGCATTTTTTATAGCATCCAATCCACCAAAGCGCGTCAATAGTGCTTTGCGACGCTTGGCACCCACGCCCGCGATGTCTTCAAGGCTTGAGGTGATGCGTGCTTTGGCACGTTTTGCACGATGCCCTGTAATCGCAAAACGATGTGCTTCATCTCGAATTTGTTGCAGTAAATGCAAGCCTATATTATCGGTAGGTAAATTTACCATTTCGCCTGTGTCACTAAAAATCATTGTCTCCAAGCCCGGCTTGCGGTCTTCACCTTTGGCGATACCAATAAGCAAAATATCATCCAGCCCGACTTCTTGCATCACCTCAATCGCTACACCAAGCTGGCCCTTGCCGCCATCGATAAATACTAGGTCAGGCCTTTTGCCTTCACCCGCAGCAACCTTTTTATAGCGCCTGGTCAACACATCACGCATGGCTGCATAATCATCGCCAGGGGTAATACCAGTGATGTTATAACGCCTGTATTCACTATTTTGCAAATCGCCTTTATCAAACACTACGCAGCTGGCAACTGTCGCCTCACCCATGGTATGACTAATATCAAAGCATTCCATCCGTTCAACATTATCAGACAAGCGCAAAGCTTCACGCAACGCCAGCAACCGCGCTGCCTGGTTGCTGGATGTTTGCTGCTGCTGCTTTAACGCTAATTCGGCATTGGTTTGCGCCATTTTTAACCAAACCCTTTTGTCTCCGATGGCATTGGTTTGAATGCGTACCTTACGCCCAATCAATTCGCCCAGAGCTTGCTCAAGTGGTTTGGCATCAATCTCAACTCCGCATACGATTAAAGGCGGCGTATTCTGTGCCACATAATGTTGTGAGATAAACGCTTCAACCGTTTCTGCCAGTTCTGCATCTTGACTGTTTTTTGGGAAATAACTCTTATCACCCAAATGCCGCCCGCCGCGTATCATCACCAAGTTAATGCAATAGCTACCTTTATTGCTTGCCAAGGCAATCACATCAGCGTCATTCACACTAAAATCACTGACGAATTGCTTGGCCTGCACTTGTCGCAGCGCTTGTATACGGTCGCGAAACACTACTGCTGACTCGTATTCTTGATTGGCTGCTGCAGTATTCATCTTATCGCCAAGCGCATTCATCACCTCGTTGGTTTTACCTTCTAAAAACATTGCGGCGTGATGTACGTCATGCGCATAATCTTCAGGCGAGATATAACCCACACAAGGCGCAGTACAGCGTGCAATTTGATACTGCAAACATGGACGGCTGCGATTTGCAAACACCGTATTTTCACAAGTGCGCAACTTAAACACCTTTTGCATCAATTGGATACTCTCGCGCACAGCGACCGAGTTGGGGAAAGGGCCAAAATACAGGGTATGCTTTTTTTGCGCGCCTCGGTGAAATGCCAAGCGCGGAAATTCATCAGCAGTGAGTGCAATGTAAGGGTACGATTTATCATCTCGAAATAACACGTTGTAGCGCGGCATGATGCTTTTGATAAGATTGTTTTCAAGCAACAAGGCCTCAGCCTCACTGCGCGTAACGGTTGTCTCAATCTTGGCAATTTGCGACACCATCATCTTAGTGCGCGGACTTACTAGGTTCTTATTAAAGTAGCTTGAAACGCGCTTTTTGATATCTTTTGCTTTACCCACATAAATCACCACCTCTTCCGCATTCATCATGCGGTACACACCTGGTAAATTAGGTAGGTTTTTTAAAATGGACTTGGAGTCAAACATGGGGATATTTTAGCACTAGATGTTAACGACTCAGCCGCCGTTACTTATCTAAAAAGAGTCTATTGATGTTATTCATCCACTCGAGTGGGACAAACGCACTCTGTTCCAACGAGCTGCTAAATTAATTTGTGCTACAAATTAAATGAATGGCCTTAAACCATTCTTTAGCAATTTTTTCTTGCCCAGTAACTGATGGGTGTATGCCATCAAACGTATCTTGCGAGCTCCAGTCATGGTGCATAGAAACAAGAATTATTCTAGATTTTTTTGAATCATCAAGCCATCTCACTAAATTTAAGTGCCATCTTATATATTTATAGTTAATTGAATTTAAGTTTAGCGTGCCAATTAGTATTGTGATTTTCGAGTTTTTTTCTCTTAGCGCCTTTATTATTGATTTCATAGGCATAACGAATGAGCTAAATAAATTGATTTTATTTTGATCATTATTACCTAATAAAATTAATGCAATGTCGGGTGAATTTTTGTCTATTTTAGCTAAATCTTTCTTAAGTGCTTGTGCCACATACAAGGTAGTCTTACCATAAAAACCCTCATGATCATTATCAAAGCCGTCAGGCCATTTGAAATTTTTACCTGGCAAACTATGCTGTTTACCTAAGAAGTCTACTTTATACCCAGCTTTATCGAGCATTTTAGATAGTTGCAACCTGTAACTAAACTCCTTTGGTTTTGCACCACCTTGTGTAACGCTATCCCCTATCGCCATAATCTTTAATTTTTTATTGCTACAATCAGAAAAAGCGTTGCTGCTAAAGAATATAAACGTAAAGATTAGCAGTCCTTTAAAAGCAACCATTTTTATGTAATTAGCCACTTATATTTAGAGGGTGAATAGAAATATTACTTAATAGAATCTTCTAGTTGCATCACCAAACCTCACCGTTTGCAATGTTTATTAACCCAACAAACTTCCACCTATCGCCCAATCTTCCATTTTGACTTCTTCAAAGACGATATAAGTATAACTGGGTGGTTTGTGTGCGTGCTTTTGCAGGGTTTCGGTGATTTCTTTAGCGATCTCTTTCTTCTGCTCTTTGCTGACACTTCCAGCGAGTTTAACGTTTACAAAAGGCATTTGTTTTCTCCTTAAAATTAAGTGATTAAGAATGAAGTCATTCGATGATTGTAAGCTCATCACTTTATTTTGCAAGCCGGCTTACTTGTCGTTTTATTTGGATAGCGCTACGGTATCCTCACCTTTGCGCAGGCGTTTACCCATATATCTATTTGTGTAAATAGGCGCGCCAAATATCTTTGATTAACTTTAATGTCACATATAAAATAAGCAGCGAGATAAAAATCGACAGCAGTGGATCAATTAATAGCCAGCCCGTATAGTAAATCACCCCGCCAGCAACTAACGCTGCCACCGAACCCAGCATGTCGCTTATCACATGGATATATGCGGCGCGCCTATTGTGATCATAGGCATGGTCGTGCGTTTGACCTCCATGCAACATTTTCGCCACTATTATATTGACCACTAAACCAGAAAACGCAATCAGCATGACATAACCACCTGTTACCGGTTGAGGGGTTTTTAGTCGATCAATTGCCTCGAAAATAATATACGTAATCACGAGCAACATTAACAAAGCGTTGATGGAGGATGCAAGCAGTTCAATACCGTATTGCTCGCTAACTTCGCTTTTTCTTGTTGCTGATAACCGTGCTGCAAACCAGGCCAATCCTAGTGCGAACACATCTGAAAACATATGCCAGGCATCACTTAACAAAGCTAGCGACTGCGTGTAGATACCCCCCAACAGCTCAATAATTGCAAATACTAAAATCAACAAAAATGGAAGTGAGTATATGTTACTAGCTTTGGGTTTATGCTCATGCGGATGTGAGGGGTTCATAACGTTGATGCTAACGGTTAGTGCAAATAAAAACAATCAGGATGGCAATAAAAAAGCACTCCGATGAGAGTGCTTTTTTTCAATGCAAGAACTTAAAATTATAGTTTTGTTACCATATTATGTTTTTTCTTTACGCTTTTCGCGCATGGCCTGCATTTTATCTTTCTGTGCTTGCTTTTCAGCTGCATCTATAAAGCCATCGCCATTGCTATCCATGTTTTTAAACTGACGTTCATGAGCTTTTTCTTTAGAGGCACGATATTCGCTATAACTTACTTTGCCGTCGCCATCTGCATCTAGCTTCATTTTTTCTGCGGCAGTTGCTAAAGGTGCGCTAATAAGCAACCCGGTTGCAAGTAACATACTCATTCTATTTAACATTTTATTTTTCCTTTTTATTGAGTTAAGTAAACATACAGAAAGTCGCAATGCTTTATAGGCGTTACGACTAAGCGGTATAATACACTGATGCCCATTTACTGCCACTATGCTTAGTTACCATGCTTAGTTACCGTCACGCTTTTCACGCAGGCAATCACGCCGATGTATTAAAGCACTATGTATTCAGCCTTGTGCTAGATTATATGAACCAAAAAGACAAATCTTATTGGGTGGTGGATACGCACGCGGGCGCAGGTATGTATGGGCTAACAAGTGAATTTGCGCAAAAAAATGCTGAATTTGAGACTGGCATTGCGCGACTATTTGATGCTGAGGGTTTACCAGGGTCATTAGAAAACTTTATTAGAGTAATAAAAAATTATAATGAAAACAATAGTTTAAATTTTTACCCTGGTTCACCTAAAATTGCAGAAGTCTTCTTACGTGACGATGACAAATTGCGTCTGTTTGAATTACATCCTAGTGATTGCAAATTGTTGATTGAAAACTTTAAAGGCAAAACTAGGCAAAGCAAAATTATGCAGCAAGATGGTTTTGCAGGCATTAAAGCTTGCTTACCACCACCCACCAAGCGCGGCTTAGTGTTGATAGACCCGCCTTACGAACTAAAAGACGATTACCAACGTGTAGTAGATTGCATTAAAGACAGTCTCAGTCGCTTTGCCACAGGTAGTTATTTAATTTGGTATCCGTTATTGCAGCGCGCCGAACCGCTCGCCATGGTAGAAGCACTTAAAAAATTGCAGCCTAATAATTGGCTAAATGTGAGCCTGAGCACTGAAGCGCCGAATGCGGAAGGTTTTGGCATGTTTGGCAGCGGCATGTTGATTATTAACCCGCCATGGACATTACCGAAATTGCTAGCAGAATCGATGCCTGTTTTATGCAATACATTAGCAATTGATAACCGCGCCAACTTTACGCTGTCACACAATATCAGTTAATATGGCGCACCTAAATCTCAAGAGAAAGCTACAACATCAATGAGCACCGTGCAAAAACCTGGCAAAAACGAATACCACCAAAGTAACTTCATGACCAATATTTTATTTGGCAGTCGCTGGCTACAACTGCCTTTATATTTAGGTCTAATTGTCGCACAAGCCGTTTATGTATTTCACTTTGGCGTAGAGCTAACGCATTTAGTAGAGAAAGTTCCTCATCTAAAGGAAGCCGACATCATGTTGAT
>JAKFDL010000058.1:0-37159 GCA_036676175.1 Methylotenera sp.
TGTGGCAGTCCCGCTTGTGTAATTGCTTGTTCGCCGGCAAGTTTACTCTTACCATAAATGTTTATTGCATTCACTGCATCGGTTTCAAGATAAGGGCTTTGTTTTTCACCATTAAACACATAATCTGTCGAAAAATGGATCAGGCCAGCATTTAATCTAGCCGCTTCCTCTGCCAGCACTCCCACTGCCGTAGCGTTGACAGCAAAACATAGCTCAGGCTCAGCCTCTGCCTTATCTACCGCCGTATAAGCTGCGGCATTGATAATGATATCCGGCTTAATTTCCCGCACAATCCTGCTAATATCCTGCAGATTAGTTAAATCTAGTTGAGCACGCGTCAGTGCTATGACTTTATGCTGACTAAGTTGAGTAGATAAGGCATGCCCTACTTGCCCATTAACGCCTGTAAGTAATATTCTTTTCACGTATTTATAATTCTAACTTCTTATTAATCAAACTTCTTGGTCGCCTGTAATGATAATCCCTGCTCATCTTTAGTCGATAAGAGGGGCGTGCCCTGTAATGGCCATTCTATGGCCACTGTTGGGTCATCCCACTTAAGGCTGCACTCATGCTGTGGCGCATAGAAGTCAGTGGTTTTGTATAAAAACTCAGCGGTATCGGACAGCACCAAAAAGCCATGGGCAAATCCAGGGGGCATCCACATTTGACGTTTATTTTCGGCGGACAAATGCGTACCCACCCATTGCCCGAACGTAGGTGACGACTTGCGTAAATCTACTGCAACATCAAACACTTCACCTTGTGTGACACGCACTAACTTGCCTTGTGCCTGCTCGATTTGATAATGCATGCCGCGTAATACGTTTTTGGCCGATTTAGAATGGTTATCCTGCACAAAATTGACATGCAATTGAGTGGCTTCAAAGAATTTTTGCTGATTAAAGCTCTCAAAAAAAAAGCCCCTGTCATCACCAAACACTTTAGGCTCAAAAATAATTACATCCGGGATATTGGTTTTAATGATGTTCATTAAAACACCTGGTGTTCAAGCAACTGTTTAAGGTATTGACCATAGCCATTTTTTGCATATTTATTAGCCATCACATCGAGTTGCTCTGCACTGATAAAGCCCATGCGATAAGCAATTTCTTCGGGGCAGGCAATTTTCAGTCCTTGCCGTTTCTCAATAGTTTCAATAAACAATCCAGCCTCAAGCAAAGACTCATGTGTGCCCGTGTCTAGCCAAGCCATGCCGCGTCCCATCACCTCGACTTGTAAGTCGCCCCATTCCAGATATTTGCGGTTCACATCTGTTATCTCCAACTCACCCCGCGCGGATGGTTTCATATTTTTAGCAATCTCTACCACGCGATTGTCATAAAAATATAACCCTGTCACCGCATAACGTGATTTGGGCTTGGATGGCTTTTCCTCCAAACTGACCGCTTGGCCTTGCTTGTTAAATTCCACAACACCATAACGCTCCGGATCTTTCACCGGATAAGCAAACACAGTTGCACCTTGTAGGCGCTGCGCTGCATTTTGCCCCATCTGCGCCAGCTCGTGACCATAAAAAATATTATCGCCAAGCACCAAAGCGCAATTATCGTTTCCAATAAATTGTTCGCCAATAATAAATGCTTGTGCTAGGCCGTCTGGTGATGGCTGCACTGCATACTGGATATCCATGCCCCACTGTGTGCCATCACCCAGCAGTTCTTTAAAGCGTGGGGTATCTTGTGGGGTAGAGATGATCAATACCTCGCGAATACCCGCTAGCATCAATGCTGACAGCGGATAATAAATCATCGGTTTATCGTAAACAGGTAATAACTGTTTAGACACTACCTGCGTAACAGGATACAAACGCGTACCAGAACCGCCTGCTAATACGATACCCTTCATGCTAATTCCTCACCACGTTCTTTGTAATTAGTGCTTACCCAATTCTTATACTCACCACTGGTCACATTATTCACCCAATCTTGATGCGTTAAATACCATGTCACGGTCTTTTGTATGCCGGTTTCAAACGTTTCGGCGGGCTTCCAGCCTAACTCACGTTCTATTTTAGTGGCATCAATCGCATAGCGTACATCATGCCCTGGTCTATCTTGTACAAATGTGATCTGGTCACGATAACTGCCTGATTTTTTTGGTTTTTCTTTATCTAGAATATCGCACAGTGTATGCACGACTTCGATATTGGCTTTTTCATTCCATCCGCCGATATTGTAAACCTCACCCACTTTACCGGCTTCAAGTACGCGGCGAATGGCTGCGCAATGATCCCCCACATACAACCAATCACGGATTTGCTGCCCATTACCATAAATCGGTAGCGGTTTACCATTTAGTGCATTGTGTATCACCAAGGGGATGAGCTTTTCTGGAAAATGGTAAGGTCCATAATTATTTGAACAATTTGTGGTTAAAACTGGCATGCCATAGGTATGATGATATGCCCGCACTAAATGGTCAGAAGCTGCTTTAGAAGCCGAGTAAGGGCTGTTCGGCTCATAGGCTTTGGTTTCGGTAAAAGCAGGGTCCGTTTTACTGAGTGAGCCGTAGACTTCATCGGTAGAAACGTGCAAAAACCTAAAGTTGGTTTTATCTGCATCATTCAAACTGCCCCAATAGGCACGCACTTCTTCAAGCAAATTGAAAGTACCGACAATATTGGTTTGAATAAACTCACCTGGTCCGTGAATAGAGCGATCAACATGGCTTTCAGCCGCAAAGTTAACAATAGCGCGTGGCCGATGCTGCCTTAGCAGCGATGCTAGTAACGCGTTATCACCAATATCACCTTGGATAAAAATATGTTCAGGATGCTGTTCTACATCCGCCAAGTTGGCTAAATTTCCTGCATAAGTCAGTTTATCTAGATTGATTAGCTTACCCAGACCCAGTTTAATCCATGCATTTGCAAAATTGCTACCAATAAAACCTGCACCGCCAGTGACGATAATACAATTATCCATTTCGCTACCTTAATTCAAAAGTTAATTTTATTTTTATGACAAACCTAGCTAATCAGTGGGTGCTATTTAATTTAATACTACCAGGGCACTGCACCTGCTTTAACTAAACTTTTAATATAGTCTTCATGTATCTCAAGCTCTGCACTATCTGCCTTAAGCACCTTCAGTGTGTGTGCACCACTCAGACCGGGTGTCTGTATCATTAGTTTTGGTTGCTCTAAATCCATTAACAGGCTATCTTGGCCGCGCGTCATCGCCATATAGACTTCTGCCAGCAATTCCGCATCAAGCAAGGCACCGTGTAAAGTGCGCTTAGAATTATCTATACCGAAATGTTTACATAAGGCATCGAGGTTATTGCGTTGGCCAGGCCTAGAGTCTTTTGCCATTTTCAATGTATCAGTGATTCTACCGCACATTGTTTCAATTGGCTGTAGCCCAATACGGCCAAGCTCACTATTTAAAAACCCAACATCAAACGGCGCATTATGAATAATCAACTCAGCATCGCGCACAAAGTCCATCATATCTGCCGCAATTGCTGCAAACAAAGGCTTATCTTGCAAAAAATCTAAAGTAATGCCATGTACCTCTTGTGCAGCTGGGTCTATCTCGCGTTGTGGATTTAAATATACATGGTAGTGATTATTCGTTGGGCGACGATTGATCATTTCAATCGCGGCGATTTCGATAATGCGATGTCCCTGAGCGGGATATAAACCTGTAGTTTCAGTATCTAAAAATATTTGTCGCACTTAATATCCTATTTATTTGTATCCTAAACTACTTATACCAAAACCTTCATAAAAATGCCGCTACACCCTCATTAGCAAGTGCGTCTGCTTTTTCATTACCTGCATTGCCCGCATGACCTTTTACCCAAACCCACTCAATTCTATGTTGACTTGCAAGCAGGTCGAGTGCCTTCCATAAATCATCATTTTTGACGGGCTTCTTATCAGCAGTGCGCCAACCACGTGATTTCCAGCCCTGTATCCACTCCGTCATCCCTTTTTGCACGTAGACAGAATCAGTATATATTTTAACATTACAGGGGCGCTTTAACACTTCTAAAGCACGAATCACCGCTGTCAGCTCCATGCGATTGTTAGTGGTAACCACTTCGCCACCATGAATGGATTTTTCCTTACCTCCGTATTGTAGCCAAGCGCCCCAGCCACCAGGACCAGGATTGCCTTTGCACGCACCATCGGCGTAGACTTCTACCAGCTCATTCATTGCTTGTTTTTTCCAATCGAATTCATATTATTTTGACGCTGTGTAGGTTTTGATTTTGGATTGCTGCTGACGACCAGTCTAGATTTAAGTGAATTTTGCTTCCAGCTTGGTTTGAGCAAGGTCATATTAACCACCCGTTTTTTAGCCACAATAAAATACAATCCACCCATCATTGGCCACCATTTATTGCCTGTTTTGTCCATAAATGCAAAGTGTTTTAGCCATTTCTCATCATTTATTGGTGGTTCGTAGCCATCCATTTGGCCACTGACAAACTCCAAGCCCAGCAATGCCAGCCAGTCTTTAATACGCGACAGTGTAAAAAAATGTCCACACCAAGGATAAGTGGTGTTTTTTGAGAGTGTTTGTTTAACACCCCATGCACTAATGGGATTGAAGCCGGTGATAATTAAATGCCCTTCCGGCACCAGTACACGCTCTGCTTCGCGCAAGGTTTGATGGGGGTTGCGGCTAAACTCTAACACATGGGGCAGGCAAACCAAATCGATGCAGCTTTCGGCAAAAGGTAAATAATCGCTCTCACAATTAGCATCACCATCGCGATTACCTACACGCATCAAATGCGGAATACGTGAATTCTTGAGCGTATCTAAAGGTAATAATCCAAGTTGCAATGCATTAAAACCAAAAATATCACCAACCGTTTCATCATACATGGCCTGTTCACGCGCAAGTAAATATTGCCCTAGCGTAGTGTTCAGCCAATCCTGTTGACTTGTTTCATTCATTGTTGCTTGTTGCATTAGATTGTAAACAAAACTACCATTAAATGTATGCTCAAAATTATCCCCATCCCTGCATTTGAAGACAATTATATATGGCTTTTGCATCAGCATGGTTACGCAGTTGTGGTGGATCCTGGTGATGCCGTACCTGTTATTGCCACATTGCAAAAATTAAACTTGTCCTTAGCCGCCATTTTAATTACACATCATCATAGCGATCATATAGGGGGCGTAGCCGATTTATTGCGCTTTCAGTCAGCGCCAGTCTATGCGCCACAATATGAAAATTTTAATTTTGAACACACCAGATTGGCTGATGGTGATGAAATACATTTGCCCGAAATTAGATTAAGTTTGCAGGTAATGTGGCTGCCAGGCCACACACTAGGGCATATTGCCTACGTCAATGATGATTACTTATTCTGTGGGGACACCTTATTTGGCGCGGGCTGTGGGCGATTATTTGAAGGCACGCCGGCACAAATGTTACAGTCACTAGAGCGTTTAAAAAAGTTAAATATAAATACCCAGGTATTTTGCACGCACGAATATACCGCTAAAAACATAGCGTTTGCGCTTACTTTAGAGCCGGATAATACAGATTTACAAAGCCGAGCCAGTACTGTTAAGCAACTTCGAGAGCAACAACTACCGACTTTACCTAGCAATATTGCATTAGAACTGGCTACCAATCCATTTTTACGTTGCGATCAAGCGAATATTATTAAAAACTCACATGCTTTAAACCCCGACAGCCTGTCAGTTTTTACTGCCATTAGAACTTTAAGAAACCATTATTAATCATCTACATAACATTTACTTATAAAGTATAACTTTCACTTGACGCAGCTATCTTCCATAGCTACCATGCACTTTCGCACTATCAGGTAACATCAAATGAACATTCATAGCTCAGGTAAAAGTAAAACGCCCGCTGTAGCTCAGTGTGCTGGCATCAAAAAGGCTGCTATTGGCTTAGCAGGCTTATTGTTATTGGTTGCTGGCTTAATTTACTCTTTCAGTGCACAAGCCGAAACCAATGCTGCAGGCGTAGAGATTGAATATATCAATGAGCCTGGTTTGTTAGAAGATCCGGTGCAAGAGCTGTTAACAAACATGGATGCTGCACATGAAAGCGCCGCTGGAGAAGTAACAGACAACGATTTATGGGCACGTATTAAAAGTGGTTACGCACTACCCGATGTAAACTCCCCCTACACCAGCAACCATGAAAATTGGTACTCAACCCGCCCAGATTACATTCAACGCATGGTAGAGCGAAGCCAACGTTACTTGTTTCATATTGTAGAAGAGGTACAAAAGCGTGGCATGCCAACTGAGATTGCGCTGCTACCAATGATTGAAAGTGCATTTAACCCGCAAGCCTACTCCCGTAGCAAGGCCTCTGGCATTTGGCAATTTGTGCCTGCAACCGGCAAGCATTTTGGCCTGCAACAAAACTGGTGGGTCGATAATCGTCGCGATGTGACTGCGGCTACCAATGCTGCACTGGATTACCTGCAAAAACTACATGGCATGTTTGGCTCATGGGATCTGGCTTTAGCTGCCTACAATGCGGGTGAAGGTACGGTACAACGCGCTATTGATAAAAATCGTCGTTTAGGCTTGGCCACCAATTACCAAAGTTTAAATTTACCACCAGAAACGCGTAACTATGTACCTAAGCTGCAAGCCATTAAAAATATTGTGACAGAACCGGAAAAATATGGCCTCACGATTGCCGCGATGCCAAATCGCCCTTATTTTGCACGTGTAACCACGCCTAAACAAATTGACGCAAAATTAGCAGCACAACTAGCCGAGATCTCTGAAGAGGAATTTAGCGCACTGAACCCCAGCTACAACCGCCCGGTGATTACCTCTCAAGGCGAAAAACACCAACTTCTATTACCGGTTTGGGCAGCAGAACGTTTTGCAGATAACCTCGCCAATTACGACAAGCCCCTCACTAGTTGGCAAACTTACAATGCCAAGCGGGGTGAGCGCGTAGAGAGTATTGCGAAAAAATTCGGCACCAATGTCAGCCATTTACGCACAGTAAATGGTCTATCCGCCACCGGCAAATTACGCACTGCACAAACCATGCTGGTACCTGCCCTTTACAATGCATCTTCTGGCGATGCTATCGAAACTATTGACGCAAACGAATTAGCAAGCAACAATGCAGGAAATGAAGTAGAAGCCAATGAACCTAAGGCCGCTCGTCGCATCATACACAAAGTTAAAAAAGGCGATACATTAACCGCATTAGCAGACAAGTATGACACCAGCTCTCAAACGTTGATGAAATTAAACGGTTTAAGAAGCACAAAAGTTAAAGTCGGACAAAGCTTAACGGTTAAAGACGGCGCTTTAAAAAAGGCGAGTTACAAAAGCAAGCACACTCGAACCAAACACAAGTCATCCAAACGCATAAGCGCAAGGTCGCATATTCGATTAAGGTAGTTACTCTATGAAAAATTTTGCATTTCTAACCCACCAGTTTTTAAAAAGAAATGCTAAATTTGGTTTCATGGCTTTGTATCTAACGCTTAGTGCTTGCGGTGATTCTTCCCAAAATTTAAGCCCGCAGGCTTTAAACAACCTCAATACAACCTATCCCAGCCAAACAGGCGGTACTTTTATTGATGCTACTATTGGTGAGCCTTCTGGATTAATTTACATGGTCGCAGGCGAGTCAGCGGCGGGTGCAATCGCTTCTAATATCTTCAATAAGTTACTTAAATACGATAAGAATTTAGATTTGGAAGGTGAACTAGCAGAAAGCTGGCAAATATCTAACAACCAAAAAACTATTACCTTTAAGTTAAAACCCAATCTCAAATGGTCTGATGGCAAGCCACTCACCAGTGCGGACGTCTTTTGGACTTGGCAGGCCGTCATTGATGAAAAAACACGTAGCCCATACGCTTCAGATTACCAGCTGGTTAAAAAAGCCGAAACGCCTGACGCATTGACCTTTAGTGTGACTTACGATCAAGCCTATGCCCCCGCGCTAGATAGCTGGGCTGGGCTGCAGATATTACCAAAGCACTTACTGCAAGACCAAGACCTTCATACCACCGCTTTTGCACGCAGACCTGTCGGCAGCAGCTATTACAAACTGGACATCTGGACAAATGGCGAAAATATAAAGCTGTCACGCAACCTGTCATCGGTACTCGGTCAAGCTAAAATCGATAAACTAGTGACACGCATCATTCCCGATTCATCAGCGCAGTTTTTAGAATTAATGGCAGATAATATCGATAGCATGGGGTTAGACCCGATTAAATATGCGCGCATTATACCGGCGCGGCTTGAGCTAAAACAAAAACTAGCGCTCTATAAAGAACTTGGCAATAGCTACACTTACATGGGCTTCAACCTGAAACGCAAACCTTACGATGATATTCGAGTGCGCAAAGCCATTAACTATGCCATTGATAAACAAGAAATCATTGATGGTGCGTATTTAGGGTTAGGCATTGATATTGCCTCACCTTACAAGCCTGGCACGCGTTGGAGTAACCCTGATTTAAAGCCACATCCTTATGACCCACAAAAAGCAAAAGCGTTATTAAAAGAAGCAGGCTTTACCGATAGTGATGGCGATGGCATATTGGAGCGTGATGGTAAGCCATTTAGCTTTGAAATCCTCACCAATCAAAACAAAGAGCGCGAAAAATCTGCGGTATTGATTCAACGCCGTTTAAAAGAGGTCGGGATACAAGCTAATGTTCGTGCCATTGAATGGGCCAGCTTTATCAGCCGCTTTATTAAAACAGGCGATTTCGATGTGGTAATTTTAGGCTGGGGTTTGGGGCTAGACCCAGACCAATTCAATATTTGGCACTCTAGCCAACAAGCACCAGGCCAGTTTAATTTTATTGGTTACAATAACCCCAACATCGATAAGTTGCTAGAGCAAGGTCGTACGGAACTGAACCTAGATAAACGCCAGAAGATTTACCATGAATTTGCCAAAGTATTATTAGAAGACAGCCCTATTGTCTATTTATCCGCAGGCTACGGCTTAAGTGCGATACACAAACGCGTTAAAGGCATTGACAGCCCGGCACCTCCAGCAGGGTTAGGCTGGAATACTTACGATTGGTATATTCCTGAGCCGTTAAGACGACCCGGATCTGGTAGAACAGAAATAAGCGCTAACTAATAATTTATAAAATTTTAATATGCTTAAATATCTGATTAAACGTGTGTTATGGATGATTCCTTTATTAGTGGGTATCAGCTTAATCTCATTTTTTATTATGCACTTAGCGCCAGGAGATATCACTAACAACGAAGCCTCGTTCAACCCAAAAGCCAGTGAAGAGTCTCGCCAAAAACTGCGTGAAATCTATAATTTAGACAAGCCTGTGATTGTTCAATATGGGTTGTGGTTAAAGCGCATGACCACACTAGATTTTGGCCACTCTTTCGCCAACCATCAAAGACCTGTGTTTTGGCAAACAAAAGATAAAGACGGCAATGTAACGAAAGGCATGATTCAAGTAGCTTTACCGATTACCTTAATGATTAATATTTTAGGCTTGATTATTACGCTTACATTGGCAATTCCACTTGGCATTATAGCCGCAACAAAATATGGTCTTTGGCAGGACAAATCCATTACGCTGTTCAATTTTATAGGATTTTCAATTCCCGGTTTTTGGCTATCTTTGTTGCTGATGTATTGGCTAGGTGTCGTAAATAACTGGCTGCCCATCTCAGGTCTGCATAGTATTAATTACGAATCTTTCGACACGTGGGACAAAGTCAAAGATAGCATAAGCCATTTATTTTTACCCGTCGTTATCCCTTCTATTACTGGCTTAGCTGGTATTACACTGTTTGTTAAGAACGGTATGCTGGATGTGTTTCACCAAGATTACATTACGACAGCCAGGGCTAAAGGCTTAAATGAACATACGGTCGTTTATACGCATGCTCTAAGAAATGCCTTGCTACCCCTCATCACCATTGTTGGGTTATCCATCCCAGGCTTGATTGGTGGTTCGGTCATCGCGGAAACTATATTCGCGATCCCTGGTATGGGCAAATTATTTTTTGATGCAGTAATGATGCGTGATTTTCCGGTGATTATGGGCATTTTGACTATCGGTTCAGCACTCACGCTTATTGGCAATCTCATTGCTGATGTTGCATATGCTTGGGCAGACCCTCGTGTGCGCCGTGGCGTTATGAAAGACTAGTCAGCATGAGCACAAGTTTAACTAATAAAAGTTTATTGAGAAAAGCCTTGCAGAACCCCCTATCTAAAACGGGGTTCGCGATTATCGTACTGGTATTTTTACTGGCGATGTTAGCTCCCATCATTGCGCCGTACGACCCCAATGATATTAACGTCAAAGCCATCCTGCTTTCCCCTTCCTGGCAACACTGGATGGGTACTGACGGACTAGGTCGTGACGTACTTAGCCGTATGCTCTATGGTGGCCGTATTTCCTTACTGGTAGGCTTGGTGGCAGTTGGTATCGCCACCGCCATTGGTATTATTTTAGGTGCAATTGCTGGTTATTATCGCGGCTGGGTAGATACTTTAATCATGCGCTTGGTGGATGTCATGCTGTCTATTCCTAGTTTTTTCCTTATTCTCGCCGTTATCGCGTTTTTAACGCCTTCTATCATTAACGTAATGATAGTAATTGGCCTCACTTCATGGATGGGCGTTACGCGCTTGGTGCGTGCAGAGTTTTTGAGTTTGGGTGGACGTGAGTTTGTGTTGGCATCGCGAACATTAGGCGCAAAAGATGCGCGTTTGATTTTTACGCATTTGTTACCTAATAGCCTCACCCCTATCATTGTCAGCTCTGTTTTAGGAGTCGCAGGCGCAGTACTGATGGAATCAGGTTTAAGCTTCTTAGGGCTAGGTGTGCAAGCACCTCAAGCCTCCTGGGGCAATATTCTCACCGATGGTAAAGATTATATCCAGTTCGCCTGGTGGCTGTCCCTGTTTCCGGGCTTGGCGATTTTGATTACCGTATTAGGGTATAATTTGCTTGGCGAGGGCTTGCGTGATGCGCTGGACCCGCGCAGTCAAAATAATAGATAGGCTAGAAGATAGGATTCAATATGGGATTTTTAGCAGGTAAAAAAATATTAATTGCAGGTTTACTCAGCAATCGTAGCATTGCTTATGGTATTGCGGGTGCCATGAAACGTGAAGGTGCCGAGTTGGCCTTTACCTATCAAATGGAAAAACACGCTCAACGCGTGGCCGATTTGGCCGCTGATTTTGATTCAAAAATTATATTGCCGTGCGATGTGGCAGAAGACGCGCAAATTGATGCCCTCTTCCCTGCACTAGCCAAACATTGGGATGGCTTGGATGGCTTGGTGCACTCACTGGCTTTTGTCCCAAAAGTTGCGCTAGAGGGTGACTACTTAGATGCAGTCAATCGCGAGTATTTTAGAATCGCGCACGACATCAGCTCGTATAGCTTTTCTGCATTAGCGAAAGCAGCTTACCCCATGATGCAGGGTCGCAACGGCAGCTTACTCACGCTTTCTTACTTAGGGGCCGAGCGAACCATGCCTAATTACAACGTCATG
Source organism: Methylotenera sp. (assembly GCA_036676175.1). GTDB lineage: Bacteria > Pseudomonadota > Gammaproteobacteria > Burkholderiales > Methylophilaceae > Methylotenera_A. The sequence goes on from JAKFDL010000058.1 coordinate 11,513, forward strand.
GGCGTCGCCAAGGCCAGTTTAGAGGCCAACGTACGTTATTTAGCACAAAGCCTAGGCCCTAGGGGCATCCGTGTTAATGCGGTGTCTGCAGGCCCTATAAAAACGCTTGCAGCTTCTGGTATTGCTGACTTTGACAAAATGATTGGCTTTAACGAACGTCATGCGGCCTTGCGGCGTAATGTCACCATTGAAGAGGTAGGTAATACCGCCGCGTTTTTATGCAGCGATTTAGCGTCTGGGATTACTGGTGAAATTACTTATGTAGATGGCGGCATGAACATTACCGCAGCAGGCCAAATAGATTAATCAGATAGGCCGCATAGATTTGATTCCCCGCGTAACTCTTTAACAAAAAAGCCGATTGAAACATCGGCTTTTTTGTTGCTGTGTCTCCAGTAAAAATTATAAAACTTACTGGCTAGAAGTTTCCAGCAACTTACGATTCACTACAATGTCGCTTTTCGCTTTAAGCGATTTACCGTAAGCACTCAGGTACTCAGCGACAATCGCATCTTGTAATTCCGCTTCTGCCGCTTTCTTGGCCTCTTCGTCCGCCGATAGTGCGTTATCAATGCGACTCACTTGCACGATGGAATAACTATTTTTACCATTCATAAAGCCAATGTAGCCTGGCAATTTACTGCCATCGATTTTGTATGCATTGTTCATCACAATATCAGTAAAGCCCTGTGCATTTTTTCTATCTACTGTTACTGTTGGAATCCACTCTAAATCGTCCACCACGCCACCCGCCTTGAGTTTAGCTAAAGCCGCTTCACCCTTTTCTGTGACCAATTTTTCTGCGGCTTCCAGTTTCAGCAAAGCTTCGATGCCACCTTTAACCTCATCAAAAGTACGTGGTGCCGAAGGCTTGTATTCAAGCACACGAGCCGATACTAAATTGTTGGGAGAAACTTCCACCGCCTCAGAGTTGCGCTTTTCTTTGAGCACTTCGTCAGAAAATACTAAACCGATGAGTTTTTCGCTTTTAAAAAACTTAGCACCATCTTCACGACTGAGCCAGCCACTGGTTTGCAGTTGAATGTTGAATTTTTCGGCTGCTGGTTTTAAGCTGCCAGATTGTTCATACACCGTATTGCTGAAATCTTCAGCAAGCTCGGCGTATTTAGCCTGTGCTTTTTGCCAACTGAGCTCGCCTTTAATTTGCGCCTTCATGCTATCAAATGAAGTGCTTTGGCCGGTAATGCCAGTCACTTTAATAATATGATAACCAAACTCAGACTCAACAATGTCGCTGATTTGATTCACTTTCAAACTAAATGCAGCCTCTTCAAAGGGCTTGACCATTGCGCCACGCCCAAAACTGCCTAAATCACCGCCCTTGGTGGCTGAGCCAGGATCTTGTGAATACTTGGTTGCCAACTCTTCAAATAATTTCGGATTTTTCTTTAACTGAGCTAATAAATCGGCTGCTTTATCTTTAGATGCAGCTTTTTCTTGTGCGGTAGCACCCACACCAAAACCTATTAAAATGTGGCTAGCTTGACGCTGTTCATCACCTTGAAATTTTTCAGCATTTTCTTGGTAAAACTGCTTCACTTCAGCATCAGAGACCAGTGTTTGCGCGACTAGACTCGCCGCAGAAAGTAATGCAAACTCCAACTTGACTTGCTCTGGTGTTTTAAATTTAGCTTTGTGCAACTCGTAATATGCTTTTACTTGCTCGGGCGTCACTTTTACTTGTTTAATATATTCAGCTGTTTTAATGTCTGCCACGCTGATATCACGTTGCTGATGCGCAAATTTCAATGTTTGTTCAGCTACACTTTTTGGCACAAACACCAAGCTAGCTAAGCCTTCGCGTGCTTGCTGCGTTAACATGTCAGCGCGCCTGTCGTTCTCAAACCTAGACGCAGTTAACTTGTTTTGCTCAAGCGTTTTTTGGTACAACTCTTCAGAAAACTTACCGTTTTCTTGAAACTCTGGCATACCCAAAATATGCTGGCTTAGTTGCTCATCACTAATTTTAAAATTAGCATCAACAATTTCTTTGTTCACCAAACGGCGCGTAATTAAGCCATCTAACACAGATTGCTTCAATTCCGCACTTTCCAGCATGGCCGCGTCTACTTTTTGGCCTTGCGATTGTAATCGGTCACGCACTGTATCTACCGCATTGCTGTATTCTTGAATAGAAATTTTATCGCCATTTACTTTCGCAACTGCCACATTGCTACCTGCATCGTTTAGATAAGAATCAATACCAAACAGCGCGAATGGAATAGTAATAAGCGCCAAAATAACTTTAGCCAACCAGCCTTGAGTGTGTTTTCTAATTGCCTCTAACATTCGTTACTTCCTATCAATTTTTACGGTATTTTTTGCTGAGTCTTGCCCAGCGCATCATTATATATCAGTTGCATCAAAGCTTCTCGTAGTTGATAGTTTAGCCTGCTATAAGTTCTTACAATGCATATAAAAACTATCACTGCCTTAAAACTAACTTACCTCAAAAGCCGCATCAATATTATGGTTCAGGGCATCTGGATTAACTCATCAAGCAATAAAAAAGCGAGCTAAAAAGCTCGCTTTTTTATAAATTGGCGGAGTGGACGGGACTCGAACCCGCGACCCCCGGCGTGACAGGCCGGTATTCTAACCAACTGAACTACCACTCCAGTTTTACTGCTGCTACTTACTTCTACTCACACATACGCTTTATCAATACATACTTCAAAATTAAAGAGTGCTAAAAAATCTAGCACTCTTAATCAAATTTCGAGGCGATGTATGTTAGTTTTGGTGGGTGCTAACGGGGTCGAACCGCTGACATTCGCCTTGTAAGGGCGACGCTCTACCAACTGAGCTAAGCACCCTATTTACTTTATTTACCTAAAAATAAAGCATGCAACTAACTCAATTTGCTGATTAATCGCTTAACCAGCAAAGACCATTAGTTTACAGCATCTTTAAGCGCTTTACCAGCCCTAAACTTAGGAGAATTTGCTGCTTTGATTTTAATTGTAGCGCCAGTGCGAGGATTACGGCCATTGCGCGCTTCGCGTTTGCCCACATAAAATGAACCGAAACCAATTAAAGTAACCAAGTTACCTTTCTTAAGTGCTGCAGTAATTGCATCTGTTGTCGCGTCTAAAGAACGGCCAGCAGCAGCTTTTGAAATGCCAGCAGCTTTTGCAATTTGATCGATCAATTCTGATTTGTTCACGAGTAATCCCCTCTAATGTTATTCACTAAAATAACAGGCGTATCCTGTTATGACTTTATATCAAGCTACAAAAGCCCCTGTCAAGGCTTTGCAGCTTATTTTGCACAATTAATCGAAAAAATGTCCACACACGCTACTAATCAATGGGTAATTGGGGCCTTATCATCATTTACCACGTCCGCTGAAGCTGGTGTCACCGTCGCTGCAATATCTAGCGGCTTTTCTTCAAGCGGCTGCGGAAGACTTTCTAAAGCCAACTCCAGCACTTGGTCTATCCACTTTACCGGGTGGATTTGTAATTGGCTTTTGATGTTATCCGGAATATCCACCAAATCTTTGACATTCGCTTCAGGAATCAGTACGGTTTTAATCCCGCCACGATGCGCAGCAAGCAATTTCTCTTTTAAGCCGCCGATGGGCAATACTTCGCCACGCAGTGTAATCTCACCCGTCATAGCGACGTCAGCGCGCGCAGGGATGCCAGTCAACACTGAAACCAAAGCCGTTGTCAGGCCAATGCCTGCACTCGGCCCATCTTTAGGTGTAGCCCCCTCTGGTAAGTGGATATGGATGTCTTTTTTCTCATAAAAATCTTCCGCAATACCTAAACGCTTAGCACGGCTACGCACCACGCTCATAGCGGCCTGAACTGATTCCTGCATCACATCGCCCAGTTTACCGGTGGTAATGGTTTTGCCTTTACCCGGCAGCATCGCCGCCTCAATGGTTAGTAATTCGCCGCCTACCGATGTCCAAGCTAAGCCAGTAACCTGCCCTACTTGGTTGTCTTTGGCTGCAATACCGTAATCGTAACGATATACACCTAAATATTTATCCAGGTTTTTAGAAGTCACATTCAATTTTTTGGTTGCTTTGCTTGTTTCTTCAGTTGCCGATTTAGTAGTCTTAACGTTAGTTTTATTAAGCAGCAACTCCTTCACAACCTTGCGACACACCTTAGCGATTTCTTGCTCTAGACGCCTCACCCCTGCTTCACGCGTGTAATAACGCACCATATCGCGAATGACGGTCTCTGGAAGCCCTATTTCATTCGCTTTCAGGCCATGTGCTTTAAGTTGCTTAGGTAGCAAATATTTCATGGCAATATTGATTTTTTCGTCTTCTGTGTAGCCCGCTAAGCGAATAATCTCCATTCGATCTAACAAAGGCGCAGGTATATTCATGCTGTTTGCTGTGGCAACAAACATGACATCTGATAAGTCGTATTCAACTTCAACATAATGATCTGCAAAAGTATGGTTCTGTTCAGGATCTAGCACCTCCAATAAAGCAGATGACGGGTCGCCTCGCATATCCTGACCCATTTTATCAACTTCATCTAACAGGAATAGTGGGTTTTTCACCGCGACTTTGGTCATGCTTTGCATGACTTTGCCCGGCATGGCGCCAATATAAGTACGGCGATGGCCACGAATCTCAGCTTCATCACGCACGCCGCCTAAAGCCATACGCACGAACTTGCGATTGACTGCCTTAGCAATGCTTTGTCCAAGCGAAGTTTTACCCACGCCTGGCGGGCCAACTAAACATAGAATAGGCGCTTTCAGCTTACCCACGCGTTGTTGCACCGCCAAATACTCCACAATACGCTCTTTGACTTCTTCAAGCCCATAGTGATCAGCATTCAGAATATCTTCAGCCACTTTTAAATCTTTACTGATTTTTGTTTTACGTTTCCAAGGGATGCTGACCAAAGTGTCAATATAATTGCGCACCACAGAAGCTTCAGCGGACATTGGCGACATCATTTTGAGTTTTTTAAGCTCTGCATTTACTTTGGCTAGCGCCTCTTTGCTCATCCCAGAGTTTTTAATCCGCGCTTCCAACTCGTCCATCTCGGCATTTTCGTCTTGCTCGCCCAGCTCTTTTTGAATCGCTTTTACTTGCTCATTCAGATAATACTCGCGCTGGCTTTTCTCCATTTGGCGTTTCACGCGACCGCGAATGCGTTTTTCTACCTGCAGAATATCAATTTCTGATTCCATCAAATGCAGCAAATGCTCTAAACGTTCGCTCACGCTCAACATTTCGAGAATTTTTTGTTTTTCATCAAGCTTTAAGGTTAAATGCGCAGAAATGGTATCTGCCAAACGGCCAGCATCGTTTATAGTGGCCAGTGATGCCAAGATTTCTGGGGGGATTTTTTTATTCAGTTTCACGTACTGGTCAAACTGCGTGAAAACCGTGCGCATCAACGCTTCGGTTTCACTTTCATCCTCAACCGGATCGTTAATTTTTTCTGCCTTGGCTAAAAAACACTCTTCTGTTTCTACAAACTCAGAAACGCGTACACGATGCAAACCTTCTACCAACACCTTTACAGTGCCGTCGGGCAATTTCAGCATTTGCAACACGGTAGCCAACGTACCAATTTCATATAAATCTTCTGCGTCAGGCTCATCCTTGTTGGCTGATTTTTGTGCAACCAATAAGATTTGTTTATTCCCGTCAGAGGCAATTTCTAAGGCTTTTACCGATTTAGTGCGGCCAACAAATAAGGGAATAACAAGGTGTGGGTACACGACTACATCACGTAGTGGTAATAATGGCATCAAGCCATGTTGAGTCGGTGATACGTCTTCTTGCAAAGTCTGTTCATTCATAAAATACTTTCGATTTCACACAGGAAAAATACCTGATGCTTTTAAATTGGGAACATTCTTTGATAGTTCAAGGGCTGACACTCACTTAATTAAGCGCCATAGCTTATAAACACTATAAACCACCTAATTTTATTTGCAATAGTCTGGAACGGTATACGCTTGTTTTGACTATTAGTCTGATAAGCAGTGTTGTTTAACTGCAAGTTAGTCTTGTTAGACTTAACTTTGTAAGAATTGCTAGAAAAACCGACTTAAGGCTTAATTAGCAATTTCGGCTGTTTTTTTGGTCGCGTCCTGATAAATCATAATGGGCTGGGATTGGCCTAGAATAGTACCCTCATCAATGACTACTTTGCTTAAATTTTCAATTGATGGCAAATCGTACATCACCTCAAGCAAAGCGTGCTCCATAATCGAGCGCAAGCCGCGTGCACCCGTTTTACGTTCGAGTGCTTTTTGTGCGATGACGTGCAGGGCAGATTCTCTAAACTCCAGCTCCACACCTTCCATTTTGAACAGCTTGATATATTGTTTGGTGAGCGCATTTTTAGGCTCAGTTAGAATGGTCATCAGTGCTGTTTCATCTAACGTTTCCAATGTCGCTACTACTGGCAACCGACCAATAAATTCTGGAATCAATCCGAATTTAATCAAGTCTTCAGGCTCAACGTCACGCAACACGGCGCCTATATCTTGCGAGTCATCCTTACTTTTTACTTCCGCGCCAAAACCAATGCCACCTTTTTCGGAGCGCCTGCGAATGACCTTATCTAGACCATCAAATGCACCGCCGCAAATAAATAAAATATTGGTGGTATCTAACTGCACAAACTCCTGATTTGGATGTTTGCGGCCACCCTGGGGCGGCACGGAAGCGACAGTGCCCTCAATAAGTTTCAGCAAGGCTTGCTGCACGCCCTCTCCCGAAACATCGCGAGTAATAGACGCATTTTCAGATTTACGTGAAATTTTGTCTACTTCGTCAATATAAACAATACCGCGCTGTGCTTTTTCAATGTCGTAGTCACATTTTTGCAAGAGCTTTTGCATAATGTTTTCAACATCTTCACCCACGTAGCCTGCTTCAGTAAGGGTAGTTGCATCCGCCATCACAAACGGCACATCGAGCATGCGCGCGAGCGTTTGTGCCAGCAAAGTCTTGCCGGAGCCTGTTGGGCCGATGAGTAAAATATTACTTTTTTGAATTTCAACATCATCTTTCACCGTGTTTTGTGAAATATGGTTGTGACCAAGGCGTTTGTAGTGGTTATACACCGCCACTGACAGATTCTTTTTAGCTTGGGTTTGACCAATGACATACTGGTCTAATATAGCGCAGATTTCTTGCGGCGTAGGTAAAGATTTATCAGTAGATTTGATATCGCTTAGATTTTGTACTTCTTCTTTGATGATATCGTTACACAAATCAACGCATTCATCGCAAATAAATACAGAAGGCCCCGCAATGAGTTTTTTGACTTCGTGCTGGCTTTTGCCGCAAAAAGAGCAATAAAGTAATTTTTCACCTTCGGCTTTTGTGGCCATGCAAATCCCTAAACTTACAAAATACTTAAAATACTATGCTGCGGACATCTTATTACGCTTGAGCGCGATTAGCAATGACCTTGTCAATCATGCCATATTTGACAGAATCTTCTGCGCCCATAAAATTGTCGCGCTCTGTATCACGATCAATCTCTTCTACACTTTTGCCGGTGTGTTGCGCCAAAATGGCATTTAATTTGCCACGCAGATACATGATCTCTTTGGCATGAATTTGAATGTCTGTAGATTGGCCTGAAAAACCGCCTGAAGGCTGGTGTATCATCACACGCGAGTTAGGTAAGCTAAAACGTTTACCCTTTGCACCTGCTGCCAGCAAGAATGCCCCCATGCTAGCCGCCTGGCCAATACATAGGGTACTCACGTCCGGCTTAATGAATTGCATCGTGTCGTAAATAGACATACCGGCTGTGACTGAACCGCCAGGTGAATTGATATAAAGCGAAATGTCTTTATCTGGATTTTCAGCTTCTAAAAACAATAATTGCGCCACAACAAGATTTGCGGTCATGTCGTTGACTGGGCCAATCAAGAAAATCACGCGTTCTTTAAGTAAACGCGAATAAATATCGTATGAACGCTCACCACGGCCGCTCTGCTCAATCACCATCGGGATGAGACCTAAAGCTTGTGGTTCCATCATATTATTTTGGCTGTCTGTCATATTATTTATACTCATAATTGCTTAGTACGCTTAGCCCGCCATTAATTCATCAAATTTGATTTTTTTTGTAGTTACTTTGGCTTTTTCTAACACCCAGTTCACTACATTTTCTTCTGTGGCTAACGCTGCAGGCTCATCTAAGCGCTGTACATCGGCATAATACCACTGTACTAACTCTTCTGGCTTCTCATAGCTGTTCGCAAAAGCATCTACAACCGCACGCACCTGATCAGCTTTAGCTTGTAAATTATTGCTGTTCACAATTTCACTTAAAATCAAGCGCAGTGTTGTGCTACGCTTAGCTTGCTCTTCAAACATGGCTGGTTCTAATTGAATGTCTTTAGCTGGCATACCGCGCTGTTGTAAATTGCGCGCGGTCATTTCCATCATGCGATTTATCTCAACGCTGACCAGCGCTTTCGGCACTTCTAATTTTGATTCAGCGATTAACGCCTGAAATACAGCCTCTTTGGTGCGTGCCTTGACGCGCTTTTCCACTTCTTGCTCAAGGCTTAATTTAACTTCAGCGCGCATGGTGTTCACATCGCCGTCAGCCACACCTAAACTTTTAGCAAATTCCGCATCTACTTTTGGCAACACAGGTTGTGCAACGCTATTAAACGTAACTTCGTAACTAACTTTTTTGCCAGCCAGTTGGGCCTGATTGTAATCTTTAGGATAAGTGATATCAAACTGCTTAACTTCACCTGTTTTAGAACCGATTAACGCCTCATCAAATACAGGAATTCTGCCAGGCTCACCCAGCACCAGATCCATGCCTTGGCCAGCCGTGTCTTCAACCTCTTGGCCGTCAATACTTGCTTTTAGGCTGATATTTACGCGATCGTCTTTTTTAGTTGCGCGTTTGACTGGCTCATAACTGGTTCTTTGCTTGACCAGTACTTCGATGGTCTTTTCAACATCAGCATCTACCACTTCAAGTGTAGGTTTTTCAAGCTTCAGCTTAGTTAGATCACCCAGCTTCACTTCCGGGAACACTTCAAATGTCGCCACATACTCTAAATCAGTCGCTGCATCCGCAAATGGTTTATGCTCAATATTAGGGAAGCCAGCAACACGTAGCTTGTTCTCTTCCACCGCATCACCAAAGCTGGTCTCTACGGCTTTGGAATACACTTCATCGCGTACTTGACTGCCATAATGTTGGTTTACCAAGCCAAGCGGTGCTTTACCTGGGCGAAAGCCTGAAAACTTAGCGGTACGTGAGATTTGTGTAAGGCGCTGCTTGATTTGACCCTCTAAAGGCGCCAAAGGCACCTTTACGGTCATGCGACGCTCTAGATTGCTGATTGTTTCTACAGATGCTGCCATGATGCGATTCCTGTATAAATGGTTTTCTAGACGCAGAAAACTGTTAACTGACATTTAATGATATAGCTAGTTTAAAACTTATGGTGCGAAAGGAGAGACTCGAACTCTCACGCCTTACGGCGCTGGAACCTAAATCCAGTGCGTCTACCAATTCCGCCACTCTCGCATTTGATTTTGAAGCCAAAATCAATAAGTCGCATATTGTATCTCAAGTTTGCTGAATTTGATAAGCAAAAGCCACAACATCCATACAAAATCTTAAGCCATGTTTGATTAAACAAGCTTAATTTAGCATTGACAAGCAAGCCTTGCCGATAGCAAGATACAGGCTAATATTAATCATTTAAGAATAATTGTAAGTAAATTTATGCAAAATACTATTAATACTAACGAAACCAACATGTTGCGCGCAGAGCTAGAGCTTCTAATGAAAGAGCGCGAGAATTTGCTGATCATTGCAGGTGCTTCTGCCGGCTTGATTGCTGAGCTCAATACCCACGATTTGCCCATTCGCACCGTAGAAGCTGCAGATTTGTTAGCGACAACCATTAACAAGCTTTCTGAAGAAACCTTGCAAGACGCATTGAATTCAGTCCACGCAAGCATTGAAAAATAGTCGCAAGCGCTTGATTAAATAGCAAGGCTGCATCTGATGTCACACTGCATTTCATCTGGCTTAATGATTGCACTGGTGGGTGCCAGCCTTTTATTGACCGGATGCGCTAAAGAAAAATATCAAGCTAAGCCAATTGACCAGCAACAAACCACTGCAAAAATTCATGCAAAAGATCCTTTGAGTGGTGATTTTAAGGTTTATTTAATCAAACAGGGCTATAAAGAAAGCGAATTACCATTTGCTGACTGGGGTTTGAAAGAAATGACTTTAAGTGCCCTATATCATCACCCAAATTTGGATGTTGCTAAAGCACAATTAGCGCTGGCGTACGCACAAGTTGAAACTGCTGGCCAGAATCAAAACCCGACCTTAAATGGTAGCATTGCCCGTAGTAACCAAGCCAATGAAGACATTCGGCCTTGGGCCTATGGATTAAGCGTTGATATCCCAATTGAAACCGCCAATAAACGCCAAATCCGAATTGAGGAAGCCCAACATCTTGCGGAAAGCGCACGTCTCGATGTTGCAGACATGGCTTGGCAGTTACGCAGTCTAATAGCCAAAAACTTGTTGCGCTACCATGAAAATAAAGCATTACAGAATCAACTCACCAGCGAAGTTAAGAAACAAGACGAGCTGATCAAGATATTAGAAAAACGGGTGAGTTTAGGCGCACTCTCGAATACAGAGCTGAATGCCGCAAAGTTGTTACAACAAAAAACACTGTATTCACTGAACTCCGAGCAAGCTAAAACAGCTGAAATCATTGCCGCACTTGCCTCAAACACAGGATTAACGGTCGAAAAATTTAGCCAAATCCCTATAAAATCTTTAGACACTGACGTAGCACTATCACAGCAAAGCGGTTTATTAAGTGCGCCCGCTACGCACAAGCTTCAAGAAAAAGCGTTGTTAAATCGCTTGGATATTCGACGCAGCTTAGCTAAATACGCCGCAGCAGAAGCGAAGATAAAACTAGAAATTGCCAAGCAAACACCAGATATTTCACTTAGCCCTGGTTATATATTTGAGTTTGGTGACCGCATTTGGTCGTTGGGGTTTTCTACCCTACTTAACTTAATCAATAAAAACCAGACCCTTATTGCGGAAGCTATCCAGCTGCGTGAAATTGAAGGCGCCCAATTCGAAGCGTTGCAAGCCAAGATTATTGCTGATTTAAGCCAAAGCATGGCGATTTATGAAGCAAGCTTGCAAAACGTGAAGCAAGTACAGCAGCAACAGGCGGATCAATTGCTGTATAGCCAAAAATTACAGCGTCAATTTGACACTGGTTTAATTGACCGCTTGGCACTGACACAAAATGATCTGAATACAGCGTTATTAGCCCAACAGTTGCTAACTGCGCAGTTTCAAGCGTTGCAGGCCACATTGGCAATTGAAGAGGTGATTCAGCAGCCACTTTTCGATGATTTTTCCATGCCAACGGACGTTTCCATTGATGCTAATAAAGTTTCTATTAATTAGGCAGGATTAAGCCATGAATAAAAAAATTGGCCTCATTATCATCATTCAGGCTTTATTAATTATTGCGCTATTTTGGACGCTCGTTTTTTACGGAAAAGATGAGTATGAAACCTATCGATCAGAACAAGAAGAAGAGATTGAAACCCTAAACCGCGTTTCTGAAAATGATGGGGTTCACGTTGTTAATATCTCGCTTGCAGCACAACAAAATAGCGGCATCAAAACTGCAAAAGTTGCTACTGCACAGTATCAAGGTGAAATTAAAAGCTTTGGAAATGTGGTGAGTATCGATAGCTTGATTGAAGCTAAGACCAACTATTTGAACTTAAAATCAAATGCCAATCTTGCACGTGCTACAAGTGGTCAAAACATACAGCAATACCAAAGACTCAAAACGCTAAACGATGATGACAAAAATGTCTCTGACCGCGCTGTGCAGGAAGCATTAGCTGTTGTGAATGCAGACAAAGCCCAAGTGACCGCCAGTGAATTACAGCTAAAAAACTTGCAGAACAGCGTGAGGTTACAATGGGGTGAGGCACTTGCGGCATTAGTATTTGCCGATAACTTACCTCCGCATTTGGCTAATTTATTAGATAGAAAAAATGTACTGATCCAAATGACTTTACCTTTAAGCACTGCAATGCCAAAATCTGGGTCTAGCATCATTGTTACACCGATAAATGACGCAGATATGCGTATTAAAGCTGTCTACGTGTCCCCTGCTTCAACTTCCGATGCCAATGTTTTTGGCAAAACGTTTTACTACAGCGCACCAGCAGAGCAACTGCGTATCGGCATGCGCGTCAGTGTAGAACTCAGCAATAACACAAGCGACTCTGTAAGTGGCGTTATTGTCCCAAGTAGTGCTGTGGTGTGGTATGCAGGCACACCTTGGGCATATTTTAAACAAAAACCAGATCAATTTTTGCGCAAACCCATCTCTACTGATACCGAAGTTGAGACTGGCTGGTTTAACCGAGAGTTAGATGCGAATAACGAAGTCGTGGTAAGCGGTGCACAACTTCTGCTTTCGGAAGAATTTAAGTATCTCATCAAGAACGAAAACGATGATTGATATGAAGTTTCAGTGCAGATTCATATCGCGCAATGTTTTAAATAAAGACCTCACATCATGATGTCGGCAATTGTCCGGTTTTCGATTCGTTTTAATGGCGTGATTATTGGCTTGGCAAGCTTGGCAGTGCTGTACGGATTGTACAGTCTCACCCGTAGTAATTTAGACGTTTTTCCTGAGTTTTCGCCGACGCAGATTGTCATTCAAACAGAATCACCTGGCTTATCTGCAGAGCTAGTCGAAACCTTAGTGACACAGCCGGTTGAAACCAGCATTGCCGGTACTGTTGGTGTAACCGACATGCGTTCTCAATCGATTCCTGGCTTGTCGATTGTTACTGTCATTTTTGATGAAAAAACGGATATTTACAGAAACCGCCAGGTCATTGCAGAGCGCTTAAGCACGCTGACTAATCAGATTCCCAAAGGCATCACTCCTAACATTACCCCGCTCACCTCCTCGGCTAGCACAGTATTGGGTTTTGGGCTGACATCCAAAAAGTTAAACTTGATGCAGTTAAGAACACTGGTGGATTGGACGATTACACCTCATTTATTGGCCATTCCTGGTGTAGCGGATGTGAACGTTTTTGGCGGTGAAGTACGTCAATTTCAAGTGCAAATTGATCCTGCAAAACTCATGCGCTACCAACTCAATATTAGTGAAGTTGTCGTGGCAGCACAGCGTGCTACAGGTGTCAGCGGCGCTGGTTATATTGAAAATAGCAATCAACGCATTATCATCAATGTCGAAGGCCAAGCAACCACTGCTGCTACTCTAGCTAAAGCGGTGCTCTTGCATAAGAACGGTCTCAGCATCAAGCTAGGCGACATAGGAAATGTAATAGAAGGCGCAGCGCCTTCTATTAGCGCCGCCGCAATAAATGAAGAGCCCGGCATATATTTATCTGTACAAGGACAGCTGGGGGCCAATACGCATGCAGTGACACTCGCCATTGAGTCCGCTCTAAAAGAACTTAAGCCAACGTTGACAGGTCAGCAAGTCGTTTTGCATGAAGGCCTATTCCGGCCTGCTAATTTCATCGAAACGGCCATTGATGGCGTGCGTAAAGACATCCTTATCGGTTCAATTCTGGTCATCAGCGTCTTGTTCTTATTTTTATTTAATGCGCGAACTGCATTTATATCTGCCACGGCCATCCCGCTTTCATTATTAAGTGCCATCGTGATTTTGAGCTACTTCAATATTGGTCTCAATATTATGGTGCTAGGTGGCCTGGCGATTGCGCTTGGCGAGGTAGTAGATGATGCCATTATTGATACTGAGAATATTTTTAGGCGCTTAAAAGAAAATCGCCTGCTAGCCACACCTGTTCCTATCTATAAGGTCGTGTTTGACGCCTCTATGGAAGTACGCAATTCGGTGGTTTACGCTACCATTATCATAGCGCTGGTATTTATGCCCCTACTGACTTTAAGCGGCGTAGCAGGCAAACTGTTTGCACCGTTAGGATTTGCCTACATAGCCGCGATAATGGCTTCACTCGTGGTTGCCCTTACGCTGACACCTGCACTATGTTACGTGATGCTGGGACATGGAAAATTAGATACCGAGGACTCACCCACCATCAAATGGATTAAAAAAGGTTACGTTAAACTTTTATACCACATCGAAAAACAATACAAACTCATCCTGAGTGTAAGCTTTTTACTTATCGCATTAGGGCTAGGCATTCTGCCCTTATTCAAAAGCCAGTTCATTCCTGCCTTGCACGAGGGCCATTTTATTATGCACATGACCGCTGTGCCTGGTACTTCTGAACAGGAGTCTTTGCGTCTAGGCAAGCAAGTCAGCAAGGTGTTGCGTAACATTAAAGGTGTTCAATCAGTAACGCAGTGGGTTGGACGTGCGCAAAATGGCGCAGATACCTTTGGTACACATTACAGCGAGTTCGAGATTGAAATTGGCACATTGTCAGGTGAAGAACAAGACCACATTCTGGCTGAGATTCGAGAACAATTGGCGGGTGAAGCCGTAGATAGCGACGGTGATGGCGTCGCAGAAACGGGTTTCGTTGGCGTGAATTTCGCGATTAATACCTTTTTAACCGAACGTATCGAAGAAACCATTTCCGGTTATGCCGCTTCAACAGTCATTCACATTTTTGGCAACGATTTAGATGCACTTGACCGTGACGCACAAAAAATTGCCAGCCTGGTAAATAGCATTAAAGGTGCAGAAGACGTACTGGTGCAATCGCCTCCAGGCACACCACAGGTGGTCATTCGCTTACGTCCAGAAAAGCTTAGCCTATGGGGCTTGCAGCCCGTTGACGTGCTTGACACCATCCGCGCTGCTAATGAAGGCGTCCCGGTATCACAGGTTTACATGGGCAGCCATGTCGTCGGCTTGAGCGTTGTGCTAGAGCATGAAGCGCGCGATGACATTGGCGATATTGGCAACATTCCATTATTTAACTCGGATGGTAAATTACTGCACTTAAAAGATATCGCATTTATCACACAAGAAAACGGTCGTTCAAAGATACTACACGCGGGAGCTAAGCGCATCCAAACGGTGACTGCGAATGTAGAAGGCCGTGATGTAGCAAGCTTTACAGATGAGCTGAAAAAACGCATCAAAAGTGATATCAGGTTAGGTAAAGGCAATTATCTTGAATTTACTGGGGAAGCTGAAGCCAACGCCCAATCGCGCGAAGATCTGATTGTGCATTCCCTGTTGGCAGGTGTCGCTATTTTTCTTATGCTCTATATCGCGTTTGGGCGCATGCGCAATCTATTACTAACCTTCGCCAACCTTCCCTTTGCGTTAATAGGCGGCGTGTTAGCCACTTTTTTTACTGGCGGCTGGATATCATTGGGATCGCTGGTAGGCTTCGTGACTTTATTCGGTATCACCTTAAGAAACTCCATCATGATGGTCTCGCACTTTCAGCATTTGGTTGACGATGAAAATTGCTTATGGAGCCTGGAAACCTGTATTCGCGGTGCTACTGAGCGCTTACCTTCTATCTTGATGACAGCGTTGGTAACCGCATTGGGCTTACTACCGCTGGCCATCGGCAGTGGTCAGCCAGGGCGCGAAATTGAAGGGCCAATGGCAACGATTATTGTAGGGGGGCTAATAACTTCGACGATATTAAACTTACTGATTCTGCCAACGATTATGTTGCATTTTGGCAAGTTTGAGAAACAACAGGACTAGGCCAAAACTAAGGCTTAGTCGTATTTGATATATTTAAATCTTGCGTCATCATTCGGTGTGCCTTGCAGAACACCGCCTTCCAGTGCGGGCTGCCAACCAATCACCTGCTCAATTTTAGATGCCAATTCAAAATCTTTATCGGTAATGCCTTTAGCGTCATGCGTACACAGCTTAACAATCACAAACGCATAAGAAACCGTTAAATCGGGATGATGCCAGGCAGCTTCCGCCAGGTGCCCAACTGTATTCACCACCATCAGCGTGGCTTTCCAGCCACTGGTTTTATATTTGCGCCGTATCCAGCCATTTTCTAAAAACCAGTGTGGAAGCTCTTTTTCAAGCCTTTGCTTGATTTCCTGTTCGGAATAAACTTTAGCTGTCATAGTGACTTAAAAATGATTAATGCAGAATCAAAGAGCCAAACTTGCTTAATTTCTGCTCGTCTATACCATCTTCAAAGTGAACATGATCGGTCTTTTTCACAATCCACGGTGAAAATTCCTTATCTAGTGCAAAGTCGCCAAACTCAGAATCAACCAACCCATCTTTGGTCACATCTTTGAGCTTAAGGTTTTCACCAGTTGGTTTGATAGATTTCACGAGAACCAGATGCTTTGCATCTAATTCTTTGGCTAACCAAGCCGCTATACTGTCGGAGGTGGTGTCCCAGTTTTGAGGAATAGTATCATCTGCAAGTACCATTTTACTGGGTAGCCAGATAATGCCACGGTGCTGCCAGCGTCGTTCATCAATTTCCATAGGCGTGCTTGCTGTGGCTAACGCCGGATTCATATTTGCCAACAATAAACCCAATTGATCCATCGCCAGAACGGCTAATCTATGGGCGCAAGTATCACTTATTTTAGAGACTTTTTGTGCTTCGCGTACCGCATCAGCAAAAACACCGCCACCAGGCACTATAATGATTTTTCCGTCACCGTATTTTGCTACTGCTTCTAACCAACATGCCAACTCGGGAGAGCCTAATAAGCTACCGCCGATTTTTACTACCCACATGGATTTACCCCTTAATTGATTTTTTTCCATAGTGGCTTGATTTCCTTTCAACTCAATATGTTAAGTTAAAAATTACTGGCTTGTTATTAGTATTGTTACACTTAAAAATGATGTGTTCTTATTGCTTTTCATTATTAATGAGCTGAAATCATAGCCTCATAAAAAACTTCATGATTGTCATTAGATTAGACGCCTTGTCTAAAGTTTCAGCATATTCTTTTGATGCCTCTGAGTCTGCTACTATACCGCCTCCGGCATAAAAAATTAAGCGGTTATTGGCGCAAACTGCAGTACGGATGGCGATATTGCTGTCCATATTGCCATCAAAACCAATATAAGCAATGCTACCGCAATAAATACCACGGCGGTGCGGCTCGAACTCTTCAATAATTTGCATCGCCCGTAACTTGGGCGCCCCAGTAATCGATCCGCCAGGAAAGCTGTCACGCAATATATCTACTGCGGTCTTACCTGGTTTCAGCTTGGCCACCACAATACTGACTAAATGGTGCACATTAGCAAAGCTTTGCAGTTGAAACAGTTTAGTTGCTTTTACTTTGTTGCAGCTTTTACTTAAATCGTTACGCAGCAAATCCACAATCATCACATTCTCCGCTTTATCCTTAGCACTATGCAATAGCTCGTTTGAGTAAATTAAATCTAGTGCAGCGTCACTTGAACGTGGTCGCGTGCCTTTAATGGGGCGCGTTTCAACATGATTACCACTGACTTGGATAAAACGTTCTGGTGAATGAGAAAGCACCTGAAAATGCGCATCATCGTTTAAAGGCAACTGCATGTAAGCCATAAACGGAGCTGGGCTATGCGTGCGTAGTTTTATGTACATCTGCCAGCTATCCCCTTGTACCTGGGCAGAAAAGCGCTGTGCTAGATTCACTTGGTAGCAGTCGCCGGCACTTATATAAGCTTTAATTTTGGCAAAAGCTTGCTTATAAAGTGGCTCCGGCAAATTAGATTCAATAGGCGACGTAACAACAAAAGGATGATCTTCCATTTCGGCTTTATACGGTAGTTCAAAACGTCGGCATAAGCACTTTCGTAATACCGAAAAAATCTTACTCTTAATAAATTACTTTAACTTTCGAACGCAGTCTTCTGTGCTGATTCAAGTTATTGGGCGAATGCATCTGCCGGATTCTCGTTACCCCTCCTTTTATGCTCCTAAATCTCAGTTCTGTAAGGGTTTTCCTTCGATCCGCGCCTTGACGGTGTGGTGGGCGCATTCCTATAGTGTGCGCAAGTGGCGGAAAGTGGCATGAAGTGGGTTTTTTGAGCGCAAAACGCTATTATTTGGAGAAACGCTGACGTGTTTCGCGGAGCCAACGCTATCAGTCTCGATGCAAAGGGCCGTCTCGCCATGCCGAGCCGGTACCGTGACGAGCTCGTTTCGCGTAGTTCCGGTCAGTTAATCGTCACAATTGATGCCGTTGATCCGTGTTTGTGTGTTTACCCCCTCGATGAGTGGGAAATTATTGAAACCAAACTGCGCGCCCTGCCTTCGCTTCGCGAAGAGAACCGCCGTCTGCAACGTTTACTGATTGGTAATGCCGTCGACCTCGAGCTCGATGGCAGTGGTCGTTTTCTGGTTCCGCCGCGTCTTCGCGAATATGCCAAGTTGGATAAGCGCGCGATGTTGGTAGGCCAACTGAACAAGTTCCAATTGTGGGACGAGGATGCCTGGAACGCGGTTTCTGCCGCCGACCTGGCTGCTATTCAACAACCGGGCGCCATGCCTGATGAACTGCGTGATTTGATCCTGTGACTATTGATAGCGGCTTTAACCACATCACCGTACTGCTTGACGAAGCCGTCGAGGCTCTCGCCGTACGTCCTGATGGGTGCTATCTGGATGGCACGTTCGGGCGCGGCGGACATAGCCGGATGATCCTCAGCCGGCTCGGTCCTGATGGTCGGTTGCTCGGATTCGACAAAGATCCTCAAGCGATTGCCACCGGGCAGACGCTAGCGGCCGAAGACGGCCGCTTTGTCGTTGTGCAGCGCAGCTTTGCCGAACTCGGATCCGAAGTCGCAGAACGTGGCCTGCACGGCAAGGTCAGCGGCGTTCTGCTCGACCTTGGCGTTTCTTCGCCACAACTCGACGATCCTGAGCGCGGCTTCAGTTTCCTCAACGACGGTCCTCTGGACATGCGCATGGACCCGTCCCGCGGTATCAGTGCGGCGGAGTTCGTCAATAGTGCGCCGGTGGAAGAAATCGCCCGTGTGTTCAAGGAATACGGCGAAGAGCGTTTTTCCGGACGCATGGCCCGTGCCGTGGCCGAGCGTCGCGACATCAAGCCGTTCGAGCGCACCGCCGATCTGGCCGAAGTGCTGAAAGTCGCCAACCCGGCCTGGGAAAAGGGCAAGAACCCTGCTACCCGTGCGTTCCAGGGCCTGCGTATTCACGTAAACAACGAACTGGGCGATCTGGAAGCCGGCCTCGAAGCCGCGCTGGACTGCCTGGAAGTGGGCGGCCGTCTGGTGGTGATCAGCTTCCACTCCCTCGAAGACCGTATCGTCAAACTGTTCATGCGCAAGCTGGTGAAAGGCGAAGCCGACAACCTGCCGCGTAACCTGCCGGTTCGGCATGTCGCCTTCGAACCGAAAATCAAAATCCATGGCAAAGCGCAGACGGCCTCCGACGCCGAGCTCAAGGCCAACCCACGTTCCCGTAGCGCTGTCATGCGTGTGGCGGAGAAGCTGCGGTGAGCAAGCTTTTCGCCAAGCCACTGCCCGGCGGAAGCTTTTTCATGCTGCTGCTGTTCATTGGCGTGCTCATGTCTGCCATCGGCGTGTCCTACAGCGCGCACTGGAATCGTCAGCTGCTGAACTCGCTGTACAACGAGTTGAGCGTGCGCGACAAGGCCCAGGCCGAGTGGGGCCGGTTGATTCTTGAGCAGAGCACCTGGACGGCCCATAGCCGCATCGAAGTGCTGGCCACCGAGCAGCTGAAAATGCGCATTCCCGGTGCCGCCGAAGTGCAGATGGTGGCGCCATGATGAAGCTCGAAGGCGCACTCTTTCCCTGGCGGTTTCGCCTGGTGCTGGGTCTGCTCGGTGTCATGGTGGCGGCGATTGCCTGGCGCATCATCGATCTGCAAGTGGTCGACCGAGACTTCCTCAAAGGTCAGGGTGACGCGCGCAGCGTTCGTCACATTCCGATTCCGGCTCACCGTGGTCTGATCACCGACCGTAACGGCGAGCCTCTGGCCGTCAGCACGCCGGTGACTACCCTGTGGGCCAATGCCAAGGAAATGCAGCTGGCCAAGGAAAAGTGGCCGGCGCTGGCTGCGGCGCTGGGGCAAGACCCGAAAGCCCTGGCCGAGCGTCTTGAAGCCCAGGCCAATAAAGAATTCATTTACCTGGTGCGCGGGCTGACGCCTGAGCAGGGTCAGTCTGTACTCGACCTGAAAGTGCCGGGGGTTTACGGCATCGAAGAGTTTCGCCGTTTCTATCCGGCCGGTGAAGTCACCGCCCACATGGTTGGTTTTACCGATATCGATGACCATGGTCGAGAAGGTGTCGAACTGGCCTATGAGGAATGGCTTGCCGGAGTGCCCGGCAAACGACAGGTCATCAAGGACCGGCGCGGCCGGCTGATCAAGGATGTCCAGGTCACCAAAAACGCCAAGGCCGGAAAGCCCTTGGCGTTGTCCATTGACTTGCGCCTGCAATATCTGGCGAACCGCGAACTGCGCAACGCAATCATCGAGAACGGCGCGAAGGCCGGCAGCCTGGTGATCATGGATGTGAAGACCGGCGAAATCCTCGCCATGGTCAACCAGCCGACCTACAACCCGAACAACCGTCGCAACCTGCAACCGGCGATGATGCGTAACCGCGCGATGATTGACGTATTCGAGCCAGGTTCGACCATGAAGGCGATCTCCATGAGCGCCGCCATCGAAACCGGGCGCTGGAAACCGACCGACAGTGTCGAGGTGTATCCGGGCACGTTGCAGATCGGCAAATACACCATCAAGGACGTCTCCAAGACCGAAGGTCCGGTGTTGGATATGACCGGCATCCTGATCAATTCCAGTAACGTCGGCATGAGTAAGGTTGCGTTCGATATCGGTGGTGAAACCATTTTCCGCCTGGCGCAAAAACTTGGTCTCGGCCAGGACACAGGCCTCGGCTTTCCGGGCGAACGCGTCGGCAACCTGCCGAACTACCGTGAATGGCGCAAGGCTGAGACCGCCACGTTGTCCTACGGCTACGGTATTTCGGTGACGGCCATCCAGCTGGTGCATGCCTTCTCGGCCTTGGCCAACAACGGTCGCCTCGCACCGCTGACACTGATCAAAACCGACAAAACACCGCAAACCACGCAGGTGTTGCCGGAAACGGTCGCGAAAACCATGCAGACCATGTTGCAACAGGTGATCGAGGCTCCGCGCGGTGTATTCCGTGCGCAGGTGCCGGCCTACCACGTGGGTGGCAAGTCCGGTACTGCGCGTAAAACCTCGGTCGGCACCAAGGGTTATGCCGAGAACTCCTACCGCTCGCTGTTTGCCGGTTTCGGTCCGATGAGTGACCCGCGTTACGCCATCGTGGTCGTCATCGATGAGCCGACCAAGGCTGGTTACTTCGGTGGTCTGGTGTCGGCGCCGGTGTTCAGCCGGGTGATGTCCGGCACCCTGCGCCTGATGAATGTCACCCCGGACAATTTGCCACCTGTTCAACAAGCCAACGCC
This sequence comes from Methylotenera sp., assembly GCA_036676175.1. GTDB lineage: Bacteria > Pseudomonadota > Gammaproteobacteria > Burkholderiales > Methylophilaceae > Methylotenera_A. The sequence goes on from JAKFDL010000058.1 coordinate 32,979, forward strand.
ACCCCGGTCGTTCCGCTGAAAGCCAATGGAGGGCGCGGCTGATGTCATTAAGTCTGAACAAGATATTCCCCCACGCCGGTCACGATCTTTTGATCCGTGAATTGGCACTCGACAGCCGCAACGTGCGTGCCGGTGACCTGTTTCTCGCGGTGCCGGGCGGCAGGTTCGACGGTCGCTCGCATATCGGCGACGCATTGCAGCGCGGCGCCGCTGCCGTAGCTTATGAAGTGGAAGGCGCCACTGTGCTGCCGATCACCGACGTGCCATTGATTCCGGTCAAAGGCCTGGCGGCGCAGCTGTCGGATATCGCCGGACGTTTTTATGGTGAACCCAGTCATCACCTGAACCTGATCGGTGTGACCGGTACCAACGGCAAGACCAGCGTGACCCAACTGGTGGCCCAGGCGCTGGACCTGCTTGGCCAGCACTGCGGCATCGTCGGCACCCTGGGTTCCGGTTTCTACGGCGCGCTGGAAAGCGGCCTGCACACCACGCCGAATCCGATTGCCGTGCAAGCGACCCTTGGCGACTTGAAAAAGGCCGGCGCCAAAGCGGTGGCCATGGAAGTTTCGTCCCATGGCCTGGACCAGGGCCGGGTCACCGCGCTGGCGTTCGATGTGGCGGTGATGACCAACCTGTCCCGCGATCACCTGGACTATCACGGCACCATGCACGCTTATGGCGAAGCCAAGGCCAAGCTGTTCGCCTGGAACGATTTGAAATGCCGGGTGGTGAACCTCGACGACGATTTCGGTCGGCAACTGGCCGCCGATAAGCGTGAGTCGCGTTTGATCACTTACAGCCTGCTCGACAAAAGTGCCTATCTGTATTGCCGCGAAGCACAGTTCGACGACGAAGGGGTGCGCGCCACGCTGGTCACGCCGCAGGGCGAACACCATCTGCGCAGCACCTTGCTCGGACGATTCAATCTGAGCAACGTGTTGGCCGCCGTTGGCGCCTTGCTCGGTCTTGACTACCCACTGGACGAAATTCTTAAAGTGTTGCCGAAGCTCGAAGGCCCGGCCGGTCGCATGCAGCGCCTCGGCGGTGGTACCCAGCCATTGGTAGTCGTCGATTACGCCCACACCCCGGACGCCCTGGAAAAAGTCCTGTCTGCCTTGCGCCCCCACGTCAAAGGTCGCTTGCTGTGCCTGTTCGGCTGCGGCGGCGACCGTGATCGCGGCAAGCGTCCGCTGATGGCCGAAGTGGTCGAGCGATTGGCCGACGGCGTGCTAGTCACCGACGACAACCCGCGTACCGAAGATCCAGCGGTTATTTTCGACGACATCCGCGCCGGGTTCACGGCTGTGGATAAAGTCACTTTCGTTGCCGGACGTGGCCAGGCGATTGCCCAGCTGATTGCTGGAGCGTCGGCCGACGACGTGATCGTGCTGGCTGGAAAAGGTCACGAGGATTATCAAGAAATCAACGGCGAGCGCCATGCCTTCTCTGATCTGGTCGAGGCCGATCATGCCTTGACCATGTGGGAGGTTGCTCATGCTTAAAGCCTTGAAACTCAGCGAACTGACCGGCGCATTGAGCGCCCGTTTAATCGGTACCGATGCCAGCTTCGACGGCGTCAGCATCGACAGTCGCGCAATCAAGCCGGGACAGCTGTTTATCGCTTTGGCCGGTCCGCGTTTCGATGGTCATGACTATCTCAATGACGTGGCGGCCAAAGGCGCCGTGGCGGCACTGGTCGAGCGCGAAGTCGCCGACAGCAGCTTGCCGCAATTGTTGGTGGGCGACACCCGTCAGGCATTGGGCCAACTGGGCGCATTGAATCGTTCGGCATTCACTCAGCCGGTTGCAGCCGTCACTGGGTCCAGCGGCAAGACCACGGTCAAGGAAATGCTCGCGAGCATCCTGCGTACCCGCGGTCCGGTACTGGCCACCCGTGGCAATTTGAATAACGACCTCGGCGTTCCGCTGACCCTGCTGGAACTGGCGCCGGAACACACCGCTGCCGTGATCGAACTGGGTGCATCGCGCCTGGGTGAAATTGCCTACACCGTCGCCATGACCAAGCCCCACGTGGCCATTCTCAACAATGCCGGGACTGCCCACGTTGGCGAGTTCGGCGGGCCGGAAAAAATCGTCGAAGCCAAGGGCGAGATCATTGAAGGGCTGGATGCCGATGGCGTCGCCGTTCTTAATCTGGACGACAAGGCGTTCGAGATCTGGAAGAAACGCGCAGCCGGCCGCAAGGTGCTGACGTTTGCCCTGAGCAACAGCCGCGCAGATTTCCATGCCAGCGATCTGACCACCGACGCGCGTGGCTGCCCGGCGTTCAACCTGCATACACCCGAAGGTGTGGAACGCGTTCAGTTGAATCTGCTCGGCACCCATAACGTGGCCAATGCCATGGCGGCCGCCGCCGCCGCCCATGCGCTGGGCGTGTCGCTGTTCGGCATCGCCACGGGCCTGGGCGCAGTGCAGCCGGTCAAGGGCCGCACCGTCGCGCAATTGGCCAGCAATGGCATGCGCGTAATCGATGACACTTACAACGCGAACCCCACCTCCATGTGTGCCGCGGTTGATATACTGGCCGGCTTTTCCGGTCGCACCGTTCTGGTGCTCGGAGATATCGGCGAGTTGGGCGATTGGGCGGAGCAGGGGCATCGCGACGTGGGCGAGTACGCCCGAGGCAAGGTTTCTGCGCTGTACGCGGTCGGGCCAATGATGCTTCACGCCGTCAACGCCTTCGGCCCACAGGCTTTTCACTTCAGCACGCAGGCTGAGCTGATCAAGGCCTTGGGCGCCGAGCAAGACACAAACACCACTATTTTGATCAAGGGCTCGCGCAGCGCTGCGATGGAAAACATCGTCGCCGCTTTGTGCGGGACCAGTCTGGAGAAACATTAATGCTGCTGCTGCTAGCGGAGTATCTGCAACAGTTCTACAAAGGCTTCGCGGTCTTCCAGTACCTGACCCTGCGCGGGATTCTCGGTGTACTGACCGCGTTGGTTTTGTCGCTGTGCTATGGCCCGTGGATGATCCGCACCCTGCAGAACCGTCAGATCGGCCAGTCCGTTCGCAATGATGGCCCGCAATCGCACCTGTCCAAGTCGGGCACCCCGACCATGGGCGGCGCGTTGATTCTGTCTTCCATTGGCGTCAGTACCCTGTTGTGGGCCGACCTGACCAACCGTTATGTCTGGGTCGTGCTGCTGGTGACCCTGCTGTTCGGCGCCATTGGCTGGGTCGACGACTACCGCAAGGTGATCGAGAAGAACTCCCGTGGCTTGCCGAGCCGCTGGAAATACTTCTGGCAGTCGGTGTTCGGACTGGGCGCGGCGATCTTCCTTTATATGACCGCTGCGACGCCGGTTGAAACCACCCTGATCCTGCCAATGCTCAAGGACTACAGCATTCCGTTGGGTGCAGGCTTCATCGTCCTGACCTATTTCGTGATCGTCGGTTCGAGCAACGCGGTCAACCTGACCGATGGCCTCGACGGCCTGGCGATCATGCCGACCGTGATGGTCGGCGGTGGCCTGGGGATTTTCTGCTACCTGTCGGGTAACGTGAAATTCGCTGAATACCTGCTCATTCCATATGTACCGGGCGCGGGTGAATTGATCGTGTTCTGCGGCGCGCTGATCGGTGCGGGCCTGGGCTTCCTGTGGTTCAACACTTACCCGGCGCAAGTCTTCATGGGTGACGTCGGCGCACTGGCGCTGGGCGCGGCCCTGGGCACCATTGCCGTGATCGTCCGTCAGGAAATCGTCCTGTTCATCATGGGCGGTGTGTTCGTGATGGAAACCCTGTCGGTCGTCATTCAGGTGGCGTCCTTCAAGCTGACCGGTCGCCGCGTATTCCGCATGGCGCCGATTCACCACCACTTTGAACTCAAGGGCTGGCCCGAGCCGCGCGTGATCGTCCGTTTCTGGATCATCACCGTAATTCTCGTGCTGATTGGCCTTGCCACCCTGAAGCTGAGGTAGAAACACGTGTCTCTGATCGCTTCTGACCACTTCCGCATCGTTGTCGGCCTCGGCAAGAGCGGCATGTCCCTGGTTCGCTTCCTGGCGAACCGGGGCGTGGCGTTTGCCGTGGCCGATACGCGGGAAAATCCACCGGAACTGGCCACGCTCAAGCGTGACTATCCGCACGTGGAAGTGCGTTGTGGCGAGCTGGACGTCGAATTCCTGTGCCGTGCCGACGAGCTCTACGTGAGC
>JAKFDL010000059.1:0-46260 GCA_036676175.1 Methylotenera sp.
ACACAGTATGTAGATTGTTTTCGCGCAGCACCTTTTTAATTTCTTGAAAGCGCAGCGAATCCGGCACTTTCATGCGTATCCATTCCGGCTTGCGCAGCATGGGTTGTGGCACGATTTTGATAGGAATGCGTGCAGTTTTTTCCGCATCAATTTGTTTGATGCCAGCCACTTTTTTGCTAGTAACAGGGTTACTGAGTGCAGAGTTAGTTAAATCGTTCATTGATTAAATTATCACTTAGTTTTTGTATTAGCAGTTCACCTATCTGTGTGCAGTTTAGTGTAATGCCTAAATCTTTGGTTTGCGTTACTTCAAGTCCAGCATATCCACAAGGATCAATAGCAGAAAAAGGCGCTAAATCCATTTCTACATTTAAGCTTAAGCCATGATAACAGCAATTATTTTTTAGGCGCAAACCTAGAGAGGCAATTTTTTTGCATTTACCTTCATTTTGCACATATACGCCAGGTGCGTTTGGCATGGTGATAGCCTTCACATTCAATTGCGCTAACAGGTCAATCATGCTGGTTTCCATGATGTTGACGATTTGACGCACATTAAGCTTGCGGCGTTTTAAATCGATGAGTAAATAAATGACCGCCTGACCTAGCCCATGGTAGGTAATTTTACCGCCCCGATCGACTAATACGAGAGGAATGTTATTCTGCGGTAAACGCACATTTTTACGATTTAAACCGAGTGTATATACTGCTGGATGTTCTGTAAGCCATAGCTCATCTGCAGTTTCACTCGTTCGATTTAAGGTAAACGCTTGCATAGCGGCAAGTGTGGTCTGATAGTCTGTTAAGCCTAACTGGCGAGTGATGACATGCATGTTAAAGCACTGGCTTTAAAGCGTCACTTTTACCATGGGATGAGATGTTAATGCCCGGTAAATATCATCTAATTGTGGTTTAGATGTGACATAAACAGTGCAAGTCAGGCTAATATATTTGCCGCCTGAACTGCCGCGCATTTCTACATTAGCAGTACTAAAACCAGGGTTTAGAAATTGAATCGTTTTGACAATTTCTGCTGTAAAGTCGGCATGTGTTTCCCCCATGACCTTAATGGGAAAATCACAGGGAAACTCGATTAAGGTTTTTGCACTTTCTGCTGAATAATCGGGTTGTTGTAAATGTTTTTCCATGCTGATTAAGTAAATAGTGACGCTCGTTTATTGCAGCATCAGGCGGATGCTATCAGCAATCCTGCCAAAGAAACCCGCCTGGTTAACTGCATTTAATGCCAATAATTTTTGTTCATGAATGATTTTGTTATCTAAGCGAAACGTGATTTTCCCAATGACTTGGCCTGCTGAAATCGGCGCGATCAAAGGCTGTTGGCTAGTCATGGTCGCTTTCACTTTTGCATAATCGCCCTTAGGCAATGTCAGGTAAAAATCTTTTGCAAGTGCTGCTGCGACCACTTTATCTTGGCCTTTATACACGCGCAATTTGTTAATGGCTTGTGCTTGCTTATACACTAAGGTGGATTCATAAAATTGAAAGCCGTAGTTGAGCAGTTTTTGGCTTTCAGTTGCGCGCGTGGCTTCGCTGGCTGCACCCAAAATAACCGAAACCAAACGTGTATTGCCACGCTTAGAAGATGCGATTAAGCAGTAACCCGCAGACTCTGTATGGCCAGTTTTCATGCCGTCTACATTGGTGTCTAGCCACAACAGGCGGTTGCGATTGGGCTGGGTAATTTTATTGTATGTGTATTCCTTAACCGAATACAGCCTGTGATATTCTTGTGGAAAATCGCGAATTAAAGCATTGGCTAATAAGGCTAAATCGCTTGCAGTGGTGTAATGGTTAGGATCTGGCAAGCCAGTCGCATTCACAAAGTGAGTGTTACTTAAACCTAGTTTTTTGCCTTGCTTGTTCATCATGTCAGCAAACTGTTCTTCGGCACCTGCAACGCCTTCAGCTAGCGCAATCGATGCATCATTACCTGATTGGATAATCATGCCATGTAGAAGCTCATCTACATTGACAGGTTTGTTCGGCTCGATGAACATTTTAGAGCCTTCGACTTTCCAGGCTTTTTCGCTGACAGGTAAGCTTTGGTCCAGCTTTAAATGACCTTGCTTGATTGCATCAAATACCACATAAGCAGTCATGATTTTGGTAAGCGATGCAGGCTCAATACGCGCATCTTTATTGTACGAGGCAATCACACTACCACTATTAAAATCTTGCAATAAATAGGATTTAACCGCTAATGATGGCGGCGGCGCTACTTGAGCCGCTAAAGTGAAAGGGGCTATTAACAAGCAAAGCGCGAAGGTAAAGTTAAAAATTTTATGCATATTGAGATATTATTGATTCACAGTAATTGCGGGAATATTGAGTTTTCTACGAATATCAGCAGCCGTTTTATCAGCCGCTTGCCTTGATTCAAAAGGGCCAAGTTTTAAGCGGTGCAATCCATTATTATACACTTTGTTAATGCCTGAATTTTGGTCAATATCTAAACCTTGCAGTTTATTAATTAGACTATCAGCATTAATCTCATTTTTAAATGCACCCGCTTGCACAAAAAAATTACTCACTAGCTCGGTACTCTCCGTTGAAGTGAGAGCCGTTTGTTCAACTTTAAATGCAGTTGTCATTGGCTCGACTGCTACAAGTGCGACGGGTTTTGCTTCTACATTCTGATAGCTACTCACATTATCGGGGTCTATCGCCTCTACTTCTACCAGTGTACTCCCCTTGTTGGTATAACCCAGCTTGTAAGCGGCTGCAAACGATAAATCAATAATACGATTATGTTTAAACGGCCCTCTATCATTGACACGTACAATCACCCAACGGCCATTAGCGGGGTTGGTTACTTTTGCGTAACTTGGCAGCGGCAAGATAGTATGTGCTGCCGTCATACTGTACATATCATAGGTCTCGCCATTAGAGGTCTTTCTGCCATGAAAGCGTTTGCCATACCAAGAGGCGATACCACGCTCCTTATAAGGTTGGTAGCTAGTCATGGGCTTATAGGTAGCGCCTAAGGCTTTATAGGGACGGTTGGTGCGGCTGTGTAGTGGTTCTTTTTTAGGGATCGCATTGGGAATACTTGCAATATTGTTTGGCGGATTGTCACCCGGCCCGTCATCCAAGTAATAGCCGCCGGGCTTTGTGGGTTCTGAGGTTGCAGATTTGTCTGTTGGCGTAGGTGAAGGTGCTGTGACTGATGGTGTAGACTCAGTTGTAGGCGGCTTGCTCGCGGTTGGCGGTGCGGGAGCTGGCTTTACTATCTTTTTGCCACCGCAGGCCACCAAAAAAGTACAACAGAATATAAATAGCAATGCATTTTTTTTCACTGTAATTTCTCTTTTTAAGTTATTTCAACCTGCGGCAACCAGTTTTTTGTGGGTTTGTATGCTCATTAAAATACCAAAGCCCAGTAGCAAGGTTACCATCGAGGTGCCACCGTAACTGATGAGGGGTAATGGTACACCTACCACAGGCAATATACCGCTGACCATGCCAATATTGACAAAGCAATAAGTAAAAAATGTCAGTGTGATGCTGCCTGCCAATAAGCGGGTAAAAGTGCTTTTGGCTTGGGCAGCAATCACCAGGCCGCGTGCAATAATTAAGCTGAATAATAACAACAAAATTAAATTGCCTGCCATGCCAAATTCTTCACCAAACACGGCAAAAATAAAATCCGTGGTGCGTTCTGGTAAAAAATCCAATTGGCTTTGTGTGCCGTTGAGCCAGCCTTTGCCCGTGGTGCCACCTGATCCCAACGCAATAGTTGCTTGAATGGTGTGGTAGCCTGCGCCTAGGGGGTCTTGCGTAGGGTCAATTAAAATTTCAATACGACGGCGCTGATAGTCATGCAACATCGACCAAAATACAGGCGTTAACGCGCCCAGTAAAGCCGCACTGCCCACAATAAATTTCCAGCTTAAGCCTGCTAAAAAAATCACAAACACGCCAGATGCGCTAATTAACAGTGCTGTTCCTAAATCCGGTTGTTTCATTATCATGGCAACAGGAATCAGCAACAAGACGGCGGCAATTAAAAAATCGGCAATGCGCGGATTGGATTCGCGCTTAGAAAAATACCAGGCTAGCATCATTGGTACGGCAATCTTCATAATCTCCGAAGGTTGGATTTTTATAATGCCTATATCTAACCATCTTTGCGCACCGTGACTAATATGGCCAAAGAGTTCTACCGCAATTAACAATAAAATGCCGAACAGATATAAGGGAGGTGCAGCGCGCTCCAGTAACTGTGGCTGGATATTTGATGCTATCCACAGCACTACCAGTGCCACAGCAATATTGATCAATTGGGCACTGACACGCTCTATATTTTGCCCAGAGGCGCTATATAGCACAAATAGACCGACTAGTATGGTGAAAAGGAGGCAGCCCATTAAAAATGAGTCAATATGCCTAAATAAGCCATGCAGCAATTTACTAATCATAATGTTCTACTTCGGGTGCGTTAGTTATGGTATCGGCAGAGCCAGCACCATTAACGGCATCTGGCTTGGCGGTATCGGGGGCTGGTGCTTCAACCACAGGTAATTTACCTAATAAATAGTAATCCATTACTTTACGCGCAATAGGTCCAGCCGCAGAGCCACCATGACCACCGTTTTCTACAATGACCGCCAGCGCAATTTGTGGATCTTGTGCAGGGGCATAGGCCACAAATAATGCATGATCACGGTGGCGCTCGTTCACCAATTTTTCGTTGTATTTTTCATTTTGTTTAATGCCAATCACTTGCGCGGTACCCGTTTTGGCGGCGATGCTATAGCCCGCATTTGCACCTACGCTGGCAGCAGTGCCCCCGGGCAGGGTCACATCTACCATACCCAGGCTGACTAATTCCAAGTTGGCATCATCTAGAATAATTTTATCATTTACAACCGCTGGGGTTGGTGTGGAAACGAGTGTATTAGCATCCACCATCGCCGAAACTAGGCGTGGGCGCATCGCCACCCCTTTGTTCGCTAAAATAGCCGTTGCTTGTGCCAGCTGCATTGGCGTCGCTAAGGTATAGCCTTGGCCAATGCCCACAATGACAGTTTCACCCATATACCAAGGCTGTTTAAAGCGTCGCTGCTTCCACTCCGGAGTAGGCAGTAACCCACCGACTTCGCCCGCAATATCGATGCCACTTTTCCTGCCGAAACCAAAATGACGCACAAAATCAGTCAGTCTTTCAATTCCCAGCTCCATTGCCAAACCGTAAAAAAACGTATCGCATGAAATGGTAATCGCTTTACGCATATCAACGTTGCCATGTCCGCCTGGCTTCCAATCGCGATAACGATGACGGCTATTGGGTAAAGTAAAATAACCGGCATCGCTAATGCTGTAAGGTGGTTTACGCTTGCCAGCTTCTAGCCCGGCTAATGCGACAAATGGCTTAAAGGTAGAACCGGGTGGGTATACACCGCGCAATGGGCGATTAATCAACGGCTTATCTAACGACTCGTTGAGTAACCTCCAGTTTTCAACATCAATGCCATCTACAAATAGATTTGAATCAAATGTCGGCATGCTGACAAACGCTAATACTTCCCCAGTGCTTGGTTTAATTGCCACTAATGCACCACGGCGCTCGCCAAATGCGGTTTCAGCGATTTCTTGTAATTTACTGTCGGCTGATAACACTAAATTACTGCCAGACGTCGGGGCAACGCTAGACAGCACGCGCACCGCTTTACCATCAGCATCAATTTCTACCTGCTGAAAGCCTGTAGTGCCATGCAAAACAGCTTCATATGATTGCTCGACGCCACTTTTGCCAATGTGGTCAGTGCCCTTGTAGTTAGATAGCACGTTTTGTTCTGCAAGTTTAATTAGGTCCTTATCGTTAATTCGACCGATATAACCCACCATGTGCGCACCTTGTTTCCCCCGTGGGTAATGCCTAAATAGGCGGGATTTAAGCTCAACGCCGGGAAAGCGATAGCGATTGACGGCGAATTTAGCTGCCTCCACTTCGTTTAAATGCGTGCGTAAGGGTATGCTTTCAAAGGTGCGACTTTCGGCTTTTTGCTTTTTAAAACGCTTTAAGTCAACGGCGCTTACTTCTACCAGCTGTCTAATTTCCTCAATGGTGGCATCTAGATTTTCTACTTTAGAGGGTGTGATTTCTAAAGTATAGACAAAGAAATTATGCGCGAGTACCACACCATTCCTGTCAGTAATCAAACCGCGATTAGGGCTAATCGGTACGACTGAGATGCGGTTGCTTTCGGCTAAGGTTTGGTAGTAATCATAACGATTGATTTGCAAAAAATAAAATCGGATTGCAAGTAAAGAAAATGCAAAAAGCACAAGCAAGCCAAGTACAGCTAACCTTAACTTAAAATTATGTAATTCGTTCTGGTAGTTTTTAAGTTCGCGACGGGTGTTCATTGCCGTATTTATGGGTTTTCTTATTATTTGGTTTTAGGTCGCGTTAAGCCACCAAAAATTAGAATCATCATTTGCCATAATATTAGGCCAGTGAGAATCGGCCACACATAGTGCCAGCCAGGATTCTCGTTGCCAGCAAATAATTTTAGTAACAGCATCAGTACGCGCTCTAGTGTTAATAAGGCGAAAATATAGCCAGCCAGTTGCCAAGTATTAAACAACACCAATCTACGTTGATAGCTGAGGGCGGCAAAGGCGGTAACGGCGAAGCTTAAAGCGTGCTGGCCAAGCAAGCTGCCGGTAGCTAAGTCTACCAGTAAACCAGCAACCCAAGCCGTACCTACACTGCATAAGCTAGGTGCACGCAATAGCCAATATAACAGCACGACCAACACAAAGTCAGGGCGAAAAATGATGCCCTGACCCACCCACGGAAACAATTGGCATAGCAATGCAATGAATAGCGTAAAGTAAATACTCACTATATTAGTGTGACGCATTGGGTTTAGCCTCACGCTGAGTCTGAAGGTTTAAAATCTTTTTAGCTGAGTCAGTTTTTTCAACATCTTTCCCTTCTTCACGTCGATCTTCTTTGACTTCTGGCAATGCTAGCAACAGTAATTGTAAATGGTTGGTCACCTCTGCAATCGGGGTGCAGATGATTTTGGCAAAAGGCGATTCGGGGTTTTGCAAAATTTGCGTCACTGTGGCTACCGCCAAGCCAGCAGGATAGACGCCATCAATACCAGAAGTGACCAGTTTGTCGCCAATTTTAATGTCGACATTGGTGGGTAAGTAAGGAATATCCAGCTTGCTGTTACCCTCGCCAAAAGCGATGGCACGTAGCTGGTTGCGCTCAACTTGAATAGGGATGGATAGTTCTTTATCGGTAATCAATGTGACTTCACTGGTAAAAGGGTACACCCGCGTCACCTGGCCGATGACGCCCTTTGAATCAACGACGGCTTGCCCTGCCTTCACCGTATGTTGACTGCCTCGATTGACGACTACGATACGGGTAAAAGGGTCACGCCCCATGTGTGAGATCTCGCCTAGAATGGCATTGGGCTGTATCGGCATATCGCCATTCAATAGGCTACGTAAATGCTTGTTTTCGGCGGTGATGGTGCTGAGGCGTTGCAACATGACTTTATGCTCAAATGCCTGTTGCTTAAGTACATAATTTTCCTGCACTAGCTCGTTGTGCACAGAGAAGTATTTGTTAATGTCGCGATACCACTCACTAGGTGCGTTAGCTATAATTTCCAATGGATGCAATGCAGCAATGAAACCCTGCCGTATGTGGGACAGGTAATTGAGCCGCGCATCCACTGCCATAAAAATAATGGAGAGTGCGCTGAAAAACACCATGCGGGAGAAAGCATTGGCACCGCGGACGAAAAAAGTAGGAGTTTGTTGAGACTCTAGCTTTTGATGAACACCTTTAAGCATGCCAACGTAGTGGATATGATGATTCTAGAAACCTTATTTTATGCATGTGAAAAGATTACTCATGTGCAAACACATTACCTAGTTTATCCATCTCTTCTAATGCGCGACCACAGCCACGCGCTACACATGTCAGCGGGTCTTCCGCCACGATGACAGGTAAGCCAGTTTCTTCAACCAGCAATCTGTCCAGATCGCGTAATAAAGCACCGCCGCCCGTTAACACCATGCCTTTTTCAGCAATGTCGGCTCCCAGTTCTGGCGGGGTTTGCTCTAAAGCTGATTTTACTGCGCCCACAATGGCATTCAGCGGTTCGGTTAGTGCCTCTAAAATTTCGTTGCTGGAGATTGTGAATTTACGTGGCAAACCTTCTGCCAAGTTGCGGCCAGTCACTTCCATTTCTAATACTTCGCTGCCTGGGAAAGCTGAGCCGATTTTCTTTTTAATAGCTTCAGCGGTGGGTTCAGAAATCTGCATGCCATAGTTACGGCGAATGTAATCAATAATCGCTTGATCGAATTTATCGCCACCTACGCGTTCTGATTTAGCGTACACAATGCCACCAAGAGAGATGACACCCACTTCTGTAGTGCCGCCGCCAATATCTACCACCATTGAGCCTGTTGCTTCAGCCACTGGCATGTCAGCACCAATCGCTGCGGCCATCGGCTCTTCAATTAAAAATACTTGTTTTGCGCCTGCACGCTCGGCTGATTCCTTTATAGCGCGACGCTCTACTTGGGTGGAGCCAACGGGCACGCAGATAATAATGCGCGGACTGGGTGAAAACCAGCGGGCTTCGTGCACTTTACGGATAAAATATTTGAGCATTTGCTCGGTGATGGTGAAGTCAGCAATTACGCCATCTTTCATCGGGCGAATGGCTTGAATATTCGCTGGTGCGCGCCCTAGCATACCTTTGGCGTCTGCGCCAACGGCTAGCAACACTTTTTTGCCGCCGGGACCGCCTTCAGTACGAATCGCAACCACTGAAGGTTCGTCTAATACGATGCCTCTGCCTCGCGCATAAATCAGGGTATTGGCAGTACCTAAATCGATGGCTAAATCATTAGAAAAGTAACTATTTATAAAACCGAACATATTGTTTTATCCTATGCTTTGCGCAAACGTTTACGTGACTTGCTATGTGTACTAAAGCCACGCTTTAAAATCAAGGTATAATAACTGATATTGTGGCTAAAATTAAGTATCGTGGCTAAAATTTAGTTACATTTACATATTGTTACAAACAAAAAAATCTAACGATTACCGAAATTATTTTATGGCACTCAACATCTCCGATATAAAACGCATTGCGCATTTGGCGCGTCTTGAAATTAGCGAGCAAGAAGCCACGCAAACGCTTACCAAATTGACTGGTATCTTAGGCTTAATTGAGCAAATGCAGGCGGTAAATACTGCGGGTATTACGCCAATGTCACACTCACAAGATGTGGTACAAAGGTTACGCGAAGACGTAGTGACCAAAACCAATATGCGTGATGCATTTCAAATTAACGCACCTAAAATTGGTAACGGCTCGGTAGAAAAGGCTGTGGACGGTGGTTTATATTTAGTGCCACAAGTGATTGAATAGAAAAGTAATATGATCAACAACAGTTTAAAACTGCTTGGCCAGATGCTGGCTAGCAAGCAAATTTCCAGCGTTGAAATGACGCAAGTGTTTCTAGATCGAATCGCAAAATATAACCCAAGCATTAACGCGTATATTGCGCTAGATAATCACAAAACAATCGCACAAGCAAAGGCTGCCGATGTCAGGATTTCTGCTGGTACGGCAGAGCCACTGACAGGAATCCCATTTGCGCAAAAAGATATTTTTTGTGCAAAAGATTGGCCAACTACCTGCGGCTCTAAGATGCTGGCTAATTTTGTTGCGCCATATGATGCGCATGTGATTTCACAATTTGATGCGGCAGGTGCAGTGAATTTGGGCAAAACCAATATGGATGAGTTTGCCATGGGCTCCTCCAATGAAACCAGTTATTTTGGTGGTGTTAAAAATCCGTGGGATTTTGACCGTGTACCTGGTGGTAGTAGCGGTGGTAGTGCCGCCGCGGTTGCGGCTAGACTTTGTGCAGCTGCGACAGGCACGGACACGGGCGGATCTATACGCCAGCCTGCGTCACTTTGCGGATTTACGGGGTTAAAACCCACTTACGGTTTAGTATCACGTTACGGCATGATTGCGTTTGCCTCTAGCCTTGACCAAGCTGGCCCCATGGCCAAAAGTGCAGAAGATTGTGCGCTCATGATGAACGTGATGGCGGGATTCGATGAACGTGATTCCACCAGCCTGAATCGCTCTAAAGAAGATTACACCCGCGGCTTAGCGAATATGCAGGGCGCACAGCCGTTAAAAGGCTTGCGTATCGGTTTGCCAAAAGAGTATTTTGCGGATGGGCTGGACGCCAATGTTGGTATGGTTGTGCAAGCAGCCATTAATGAATACAAAAAACTGGGCGCAGAAACAGTGGAAATTTCACTGCCCAATAGCCAACTCTCGATTCCTGTCTATTACGTCCTTGCTCCTGCTGAAGCCAGCTCAAACTTATCTCGTTATGATGGCGTACGTTATGGCCACCGGGCGGCGGAATATGACGACCTAATGGATATGTACATGAAATCGCGTGCGGAAGGCTTTGGCGCTGAGGTGAAACGTCGTATTTTAATTGGTACCTATGTATTAAGTGCAGGTTATTACGATGCTTACTATTTAAAAGCACAGCAAATTCGACGCTTAATTGCTGATGATTTCACCCAGGCATTTAAACAATGCGACATCATCATGGGCCCTACGGCACCCTCTACCGCATTTAAAGCGGGTGAAAAAGCCGATGATCCGGTCGCGATGTACTTGCAAGATGTATACACCATTGCCACCAATCTGGCTGGCTTACCAGGTATGAGCATCCCAGCAGGGTTTTCAAATGGACTCCCTGTAGGCTTGCAACTCATGGGTAATTATTTTGATGAGGCGCGCATGTTAGATGTGGCCCACGCGTATCAACAAGTGACAGACTGGCATCTAGCGATGCCAAAAGGAATTGAATAATGGAATGGGAAGTCGTTATTGGGTTAGAAACCCACACCCAATTAAAAACCAATACTAAAATTTTTAGTGGTGCATCAATTAAGTATGGCGCAGAGCCAAATACACAGGCGGATGAGGTGAGTATTGCACTGCCAGGTGTGTTGCCAGTGTTAAACAAGCAAGCGGTTGAGTGCGCTATTAAATTTGGCCTAGCCATTAATGCTGATATCCCGGCACGCTCAGTATTCTCGCGTAAAAATTATTTTTACCCTGATTTACCTAAAGGTTACCAAATCAGCCAGTTTGAGTTGCCGGTAGTTGGCAAGGGAGCTGTGACGATTCAAGTACCAGCCAATGGCAAAAATGCAGCCTATGAAAAAGTGATTAACATTACGCGTGCGCATTTGGAAGAAGACGCAGGGAAGTCTGTGCATGGTGCAGTAGAAGGCATGAGCGGCATTGATTTAAATCGTGCTGGTACGCCTTTATTGGAAATTGTGACAGAGCCTGATATGCGCAGCGCTGCTGAAGCGGTAGCCTATGCCAAGAAGCTGCATGAACTGGTGCAATGGATCGACATTTGCGATGGCAATATGCAAGAAGGCAGTTTTAGGTGTGATGTCAACGTATCAGTGCGCCCAAAAGGCCAGGAAAAATTTGGCACACGGCGTGAGATTAAGAACTTAAACTCATTTAAGTTTATGCAGCAGGCAATCGAATATGAAACGCGCTGGCAAATTGAAACGCTTGAGGACGGCGGGAAAATTCAGCAGGCGACAGTGCTGTTTAACCCTGATACAGGGGAAACGCGCGCCATGCGTAGTAAAGAAGAGGCCAACGATTACCGCTACTTTCCCGACCCGGATTTATTACCCTTAGAAGTCACAGCAGCTGACAAAGCACGTGTACTAGCTACTATGCCAGAGCTACCAGAAGCTAAAAAGGCACTTTTTGTAAATAAATATGGGTTATCTGTACCCGATGCTAGTACGCTTACCGCAACTCTATCTATGGCTAATTACTTTGAAGAAGTTGCGAATGGCATTAAAGGTGAACCAAAGTTGGCTGCAAACTGGATAACAGGCGCCATTGCAGCTAAATTAAATGAAGAAAATAAAGACATAACTCTTTCAGCTGTTTCTGCACTTCAACTGGTACCTCTTCTTGACAGAATTACAGATAACACCATTTCTAACAACGCTGCCAAGCAAGTATTCGAGGCACTTTGGATGGGTGAAGCGGATGTGGACGCCATCATTGCAGCAAAGGGCTTGAAACAGGAATCTGACAGCGGTGCGATTGAATTGATGATTGACGAGGTTTTAAAAGCCAACCCCGCCATGGTGGAAGAGTTTAAAGCCGGTAAAGAAAAAGCGTTTAATGCACTGGTGGGTCAAGCGATGAAAGCATCAAAAGGCAAGGCCAATCCTGCACAAGTGAATGAGATTTTAAAGAAAAAACTCAGCTAGTTTATTGATTGCCAGTTTATGGTTGAGTCGTAATTGTAGCCATATTATTGGCTTTTACTGGGTTAGCGGTTGTGCTGACAGCAGGGCTGGACGTTTCACTAGTATTGGCTTCTGGCGCTGCTTGTGTTGTAGATAGTTTTAAGGCGAGAAAACGTGCCTTTTCTTCACTATAGCGCGCATTGGTGGCTGCCATATTCAATTTTCTCTGCGCCATTTGTTTGTCGATGCTGGCAAGTTCTGATTTGGACAATTTTAATTCATCAGTTAAATGGGCAGGCACAGGTTTTTTGCGTGCTTTAAAGCCATCAGCCAGTTTAGTCGTGTTGGCTGTTCTATTAATGATATTGATTTTTTGTTGACTCAAGGCTTGAAAGGCTGCTTTATCTAATTGCAGATTACGCTCCTTTGCTAGGTCGATTTCTTCTGCATTGGTGTAAGAAGCCAGCAAAATTTTATTTTTGCGCTCCTGCTCTAATTTTTGTTGGTCTTGCAAATCAGCTGATTTATTGGGGGCTACATTCTTTTTAACCACCATACCTTGTGTATTCATTTCAGCATTATTACGCCCAGCCTCGCTGGCAGGCAATTTATCGCCGTATTGTGTTACACCTTTGCTATCTACCCACTTTACAATTTTTTTGCCATCAGTTGCCGCAATGCAGGGCATTGCAAACAGGCTAAGAATAATTATTAAACTTATTTTTCGCATAGTAAATCATCCGTTAATTCACGCCATATTGTTGGCGATACGATTGAATGTTAAGCAAATGGTGTGCCATATCCTGTTGATTCGATGCATATTCCAGCAAATCGTTCAAATTGGCGATACTGAAAACGGGTAATTGATAACTTGCCTGCACCTCTTGTACAGCAGATAACTCGCCCAAGCCTTTTTCTTGTCTATCCAATGCAATCGCCACTCCGCAGGCACTTGCGCCATGTTGTGCAATTAGATCAATTGATTCGCGCACGGACGTTCCTGCCGAAATTACATCGTCAATAATGAGTACACGACCATACATAGGTGCACCCACAATTAAACCGCCTTCACCATGGTCTTTGGCCTCTTTGCGGTTGTAAGCATAAGGGTAATTGTGACCATTTTTGGCAAATGCTATAGCAATGCTTGCTACTAATGTAATGCCTTTATAGGCGGGGCCGTATAGTATGTCAAACTGAACGCCTGACTTATGAATTGTTTCGGCGTAGAATTCGCCTAGTTTTAACAGGCTGACACCATCGTTAAACAGCCCAGCATTAAAGAAGTACGGGCTTAAGCGCCCTGCTTTTGTTTTAAATTCACCAAATTTAAGCACCTGTTTCTCAATGGCGAAAGCAATAAAATCTTGGCTTGTGTTTGACATCATCATCTGAATAGAAAGTAAATATGCGCATTATAACGGCTAATTTAAATGGGATACGTTCTGCCGCCAACAAAGGTTTTTTTACATGGTTACAAAGCATACAAGCTGATGTAGTGTGCTTGCAGGAGCTTAAAGCGCAAGCCGCCGATATGACAGCAGAAATGCTGGCGCCAGCTGGCTACCATGGCTACTTTCATTATGCTGAGAAAAAAGGCTATAGCGGTGTGGGCATCTATACTAAACAAAAGCCAGATGCAGTAGTTGAAGGCACTGGTATCCCTGATATAGACAGGGAAGGTCGCTATCTGGAATGCAGGTTTGGTAATTTAAGCATCGTCTCGTTGTACTTGCCTTCTGGCTCTAGTGGAGAGGAACGGCAAATGTTTAAATTTAGCGTCATGTCCCGTATGTTGGCGCACTTGGAGGCATTAGCCAGTAGTGGCCGCGATGTCGTGATTTGTGGGGATTGGAACATTGCGCATCAGGAAATTGATTTAAAAAACTACAAAGGTAACCGCAAAAACTCTGGTTTTTTGCCGCAGGAGCGCACTTGGTTAAGTGATTTGTTTGACCGTGTAGGTTGGGTAGATGTATATCGCCTCTTGCACCCGGATACAACAGATGCTTGCTATACCTGGTGGAGTAACCGTGGTGCTGCATATGAAAAAAATGTCGGTTGGCGCATTGATTACCAGATTGCAACGCCTGATATGGCAAAAAAATCATTGCAGTCAACCATTTACAAGCAAGAACGTTTTAGTGATCATGCACCCTTAATTATCGATTATCAGTCAAACTCATAACGCTACCTTGCCAACAAGTTCACTCAATAACTCGGTCATCAGGATATCGTTTTTATTATTTGCCATGTTGCAAGTGACAGTCAACCCTGCTTATGCGGATGATTTGAATGGGTCAGTTCCTTCAAGTGCCGAACCCAACTCATATCCCAGTATCAGTATAAGCGATGTGTATTCCGACATTGATATGCGCGTACGCTTGGCAACAAAAGCAAATGCAGCAGCCTGTTTGCCTGTGCAGTGTGAAGAAAACCGGGATTTTGACATGCGGGTGAATGCGATTGGCGGTCACCTCAGCAAAGTTGCTCTAGAGCTCTTTCCGCAACAGGAAAAATTGATCAAACGCATGGTGTTTTCTGTAGCAGATAAACAAGAGGCTGGTACTGCATCAAACAACAAAGGGCAAATTGTAGTGTTGCGCGGTGTGCAATATTTGCAACTCAGCGATGAGACGCTGGGTTTTGTGATTGCGCGTGAGATGGCGCATGTAATGGCGGGACATCATACGACTAATACTTCTACCAAACTTATCATCTCTGCGCTGGTCAGCGTGCTGTTTCCTGCGGCTGCGATTATCGGCGCTTCGAGCGCGGCTGCCCAGGCAAGCACTGCCACTACACTGATTACCGGTGCGGCTTCGACAGCTACATCGATGGTCGGCAGTGAAGTGGTGATGGCTCAAATGAAACCAACGCAGCTTAACCGGGCTGATGAGATGGCAAGAGCCATCATGGAAAAAGCCGGTTGGGATATACGATCTGTAGAAAGTGAGCTGACCCAAGATGAATTGCCACGAGGTTCATGGATGCTAGACTTGCAGGCAAGTAGGAATACCTTACAGACTATGATAGAAAAAGAAGATGCTGAAGTTGTACTTTTAGAAGTTGGGTATCCAGACCTGGCGCAAGAAAATATCAGGATTGTTGAGACTGAAGAAGATCCTGAAATTATTATAATGCCGCTGCATGAGTCTCCGGTTGAGTAGTGAATTGAAAAGTCTTGAGGATTGATGATATAAAAATATGGAAAGCTCAAGATCTAGCTGGCACAAAATTTAAGCGCCAGACTCTGTAAAATTTCCCCGGTTTGGCGGTTCTGCACAAAAATCACCGCGCCCGCGTCGCGCTTTTTCCAGTCAGCTTTCAAGATAAAGTGTTTAGTGAATTCATTTCGATTGCCGATTTGATATGCACCAAAAAACTCGCGTACCACGTAATCATGGGTCAGTTCAAGGCCACTGTTTTCACCTGCTTTTACTTGGCTAACTAACTTATTCTCATAGAGTGCAATATATACCTCGCTATTTTTGGCATCACTTGGTTTTGCAGCTTGCGCGCTAGCCAATAAGATAATCCTGCCGTTAGCTTCAGTAACGGCATTTAAACTTAAATTGGCGCGAGAGGCCAATTTTTGGCTCGACTCAATTCTTTCACTTAGGCGTGAATTATCCCAACCTTTAAAATCGCCCCCATTCATTACAAACTGTGGCGTATAGACAAAGCCGGCGCTACCGAATGCGGCAGTTTTGCGTTGGCGGTCACTATATTCAGCTTTAGAGAATTTATCTTTCCAGCCAATATAATCCCAATAGTCCACATGAAAAGCTAAGCGGGTAACCTTGTCAGTGTTGATGCTACTCAGCCATTTGTCAGCAGGTGGGCAGCTGCTACACCCTTCGCTGGTGTATAGCTCCAATAAAGGCACTGTGGCAGCCCCACTTTTGGCTGAACACTCAGCGCCAACTGCAGGTTGAGTGGTGGCGAATAGCAAACTAAGCCCTACAAAAATTGCGTTGCGTTGCAGCATGGTAAATTTTCCTATAGGCAATCTTGAGTTAGTCACTGTGTTTGCAGAATACTTACAGATTATTTTTACCATACGCTGGTGCTTTAGATAGAATGTGGCTTTAATCTAACAGAAACCAAACTATGCAGCAATTACAGCGCATACACCGCCTGATCGCCATTCTATTGTTGGGGTTTGCCTCGGGTTTGCCACTGGCACTTACTGGCCAAGCCATGCAAGCGTGGCTGACGACCGATGGTGTAGCCATTGCCACCATCGGCTTTTTAGCGTTGGTGGGTGTGCCTTATACCTTTAAATTTTTGTGGGCGCCGCTGATGGATCGCTTCGAGTTGCCCTTGTTTGGGCGTCGGCGCGGTTGGTTGGTATTCACCCAGTTAGTACTAGCCGCCAGCATTTACTATTTATCTACTATTTCATTTAGTTTAAAGCCAGGTGTGTTTGCCGCTATTGCGTTACTGATTGCCTTTTTATCAGCCTCGCAGGATGTCGTCATAGATGCCTATCGTACCGATTTGCTGCCCCCGGATGAGCGCGGTATTGGGGCCTCGATGTCGGTACTGGGCTATCGCATTGGCATGATCGCCTCAGGTGGTATCGCACTAATCTGGGCGGAACAGTGGCAAAGCTGGGGTAAAGTGTATGCGGTGATGGCGGCTATTATGCTGGGCGTAGCGGTATTTTCGTTGCTATTTTTGCCCAGTGTAAAAAGTGATGTTAGACCCTTAAATAGCAGCCCTAAACAAGAACTGATTGGCTTTTTGGCCATGTTATTGGGCGTGCTAGCGGGGGTGTATTTGGTGCGCCTTGCCTTCAATATAGCAGGCATCAATTTGCAAGAAGCCAATAAATGGGTGCAATTAGCATATGTGATGATAAGCTTGGCAGTGGCGTTGCCACTGGGTTTGAAAGCTGCGCAAAAAGCTGGATTTGCCACCTTGAATCAATCGCTCGCTAGTTATTTCAGCCAACAGGGTGCATGGGCATTTTTAATATTAATTATTTTATACAAGCTAGGCGATGCGTTTGCTGGAAGTTTGTTCACACCATTTTTGCTCAAAGGCATGGCGTTTAGCCAAATCGAAGTCGGCATCGTTAATAAAATTATCGGCATTTGGCTTACCATTATTGGCGCGTTTTTGGCTGGGTTGCTGATGATACGGCTGACCTTATTTCAAGCTTTAATGAGTTTTGGCATATTGCAATTGCTGTCTAATTTTGGCTTTTATGCACTGGCAATTTTGGGCAAAGGCGCATGGGGCAGTTTTGTGCTAATGCCGTTTGACTTAGGCTTTGTGTCAGTCTTAGAACCTACGCAAATCGATAGACTACTGATGAGTGCCATTGCGCTCGAAAATATTACCAGCGGCATGGGGACGGCAGCGTTTGTGGCATTATTGATGAGCTTATGCAATAACCAATTTAGCGCCACACATTATGCACTTTTATCCGCATTGGCGGCGGTGGGGCGTATTTATGTCAGCCCAGTCGCAGGCGTATTATCTGAGAGCTTGGGCTGGTCTAGCTTCTTTTTATTCTCGGTAATGATGGCGGTTCCGGGCATCATCATGCTGTGGTGGATGCGCATACCAATTGGGCGGTTGAACAAAACTAACTAAGTAGGGGGTTAGCCAGCTTTTAAGCGATAAATGGCTAAATTACCCAGCAGGTTAGGCATAAATCCTACTTCGGCACCATCGGTTATCACTTTACGCTCAATGACGCTGATTTTGTATTTTTTACAAAACTCATCAAAGTCGTTAATAGTGCAAAGGTGTACGTTAGGGGTGTCATACCACTGATAAGGCAAGTCTTTTGATACTGGCATATGGCCGCCACTGGCAATTTGTACACGGTTACGCCAATAGCCAAAATTAGGGAAAGTAACAATCACTTCGCGCCCCACCCGTAGCATTTCATGCACTATTTCTTCAGTGTTGTGCATGGCTTGTAAGGTCTGCGAGAGGATAACCGTATCGAACGATTGATCCTCAAAGCCAGATAAACCGTCTTCTAAGTCCATTTGAATGACATTGGCGCCATTTTGCATGCAGGCCAACCAATTGGCATCATCCTTCTCTACGCCGTAACCCTTTACCTCAAGCGAGTTGCGTAAATACGTCAGTAGTTCGCCATCGCCACAGCCTAAATCCAGTACTTTGCTTCCAAAAACCAGCCAGCCCGCAATAATGGCAAAATCTTGCCTGAATTTTTGATTATTATTTGTAATATTTACATTATTATCCATATTTACACCTCAACTTTTTGTAAATATGACCGTAAAATAGCATGGTAATGCGCATCAGGCATTAAAAAGGCATCGTGACCATGTAAGGCGGTCACTTCCGCATAGCTGACCGTCAACTCGTTATCCAGCAGTGCCTTTACAATTTCGCGCGAGCGATCAGGTGAAAATCGCCAATCACTAGTGAAGGAAACCACTAGAAATTGTGCTTTTACCTTGCTTAAGGCTGCAGTTAAATCACCGTTATACTCCAGTGCTGGATCGTAATAATCCAGCGCGCGCGTCATGCGCAAATAGGTGTTAGCATCAAATTCGCCAGCAAACTTATCACCTTGATAGCGTAAGTATGATTCCATCTCGAACTCAACATCAAAGCCGTATTTAATTTTGTCTTTCAGCTTGCGGCCAAATTTTTCGCCCATGGCATCGTCACTCAAATAAGTGATATGGCCTAGCATGCGGGCAATGCGCAAGCCACGCCGCGGTACCGTGTTATGCGTATAATAATCACCTGCGTAAAATTCAGGGTCAGTAATAATCGCCTGGCGCGCTACCTCATTAAATGCCATATTCTGTGCAGTTAAATTGGGTGCGCTGGCAATTACCAAGGCATGCTTGACGCGTTGAGGGAAAGCAATTGTCCATTGCAGTGCTTGCATACCACCTAAGCTGCCACCAATCACCGCGGCTAATTGCGTAATGCCTAAATGGTCTAACAAACGCGCCTGCGTATCTACCCAATCTTCTACCGTGACAATTGGGAAACTTGCGCCATAATGTTCTTTACTGTTTGGTTTAAGGCTACTTGGGCCGCTGGAGCCGTGGCAGCCACCTAAATTGTTTAAGCCAATCACAAAAAATTTGTTGGTATCCAGCGGTTTGCCTGGCCCAATTAGGTTATCCCACCAACCTGCATTTTTGTCGGTTTCAGCATATTTACCCGCTACATGGTGATTGCCCGAGAGCGCATGACAGATGAGCACAGCGTTGCTTTTGCTGGCATTCAGCGTGCCGTAAGTTTCGTACACCAGATCAAATTGCGGTAACACCGCGCCGCTTTTTAGCGTCAGGGGCTCATTAAAATGGGCAGTTTGTGCAGCGACGATACCCACAGAACCGATACCAACCGAATTTGTAGCTAAAGAATTATTAGAAAGATTGCTCATAGGTTAATTATACTATGACGGCCTTTATTCAGCCATGCAGCCCATTATTGAGCTATCAACTACTTATGCAACCAGAGGTCACGCGATTAATTCCCGCTAAATCTTGTGCATGGCTAACTTTACTGAAGCCAGCTTGCTGTAATAGTGCCGCGACTTTTTCGGCTTGATTATAGCCATGCTCGAATAACAGCCAGCCTGGCGCGTTAAGATATTGTGGTGCTTGGCTGATGATGTTGCGAATATCGTCTAAACCATCTTGTCCAGACTCTAGTGCCGATTTGGGCTCAAAGCGCAAATCACCTTGCCTTAAATGCTCGTCGCTAGTTTCAATGTATGGTGGGTTGCTAACGATAATATCGAATTTTTGCGTACTATCTTTTTGGTTTAGCGCTGAAAACCAATCACTCAATATAAAGTCCACATTCGGTATTTTCAGGTTTTGTGCGTTTTCAATGGCAATATCCAGCGCTGCTTGCGAAGCGTCTAGTGCCAATATGGAAGCTTGTGGACGATGTTTAGCAATGGCTAGTGCAATCGCACCTGTGCCTGTGCCAAGGTCACAAATATTTAAGTTTTTTTGCAGTGGAATTTTGGCTAACGCAGCGTCTACAAGGGTTTCGGTATCTGGTCGTGGAATCAGCGTAGCCGGCGTGACTTTAAGGCTTAATCCGTAAAATTCACGCACACCGATAATATAGGCAATTGGCTCTCCATTTACACGACGATTGATAAGTGCCCTGTAAGCCTCATGGATATTGGGCTGCAATGCATCATTTTGATGGGATATCAACCACGCTCGATTCACCTTTAATAAATTTTGTAAAAGTAGCTGAGCTTCTAACTTCGCTTCGCCGCTATTTACATTTTCTGCTAGCGAGGCATGCGCATCACGTAAAGCAGCCCCAATCGTCATGCTTGGTCTTTATCGCACTTAATTATCATCACGCTTAGTTTTCTTCACCTAAGCTTGCCAGCAAATCAGCCTGATGCTCAGCCATCAGCGCGCCTATCAGTTCATCCATGTCACCTTCAGTAATCGCGTCGATTTTATACAATGTGAGGTTAATGCGGTGATCGGTAATCCGGCCTTGCGGGTAGTTGTAGGTTCTAATTCTCTCGCTACGATCACCGCTACCAATCAAGCTTTTACGCTCACTGGCGATTGCACTATTCTGCGCATCTACTTGTTTGGCTTTAATGCGTGCGGCTAGCACTTGCATCGCTTGCGCTTTGTTAGCGTGTTGGCTACGCCCTTCTTGGCACTCTACGACGATGCCAGTGGGTGCGTGGGTAATACGCACAGCAGAGTCGGTTTTATTGATATGCTGTCCGCCTGCACCGCTGGCACGGTAGGTGTCAATGCGGATATCCGCGGGGTTAATCACCACGTCACTCACTTCATCTGCTTCGGGCAAAATCGCGACTGTACAGGCAGAGGTGTGGATGCGGCCTTGTGTTTCAGTATCGGGCACACGTTGCACACGGTGTCCGCCAGATTCGAATTTGAGTTTGGAATACGCGCCGTAACCTTCAATTTTGGCGATGATTTCTTTGTAGCCGCCAACCTCGGATTCATTGGCAGACATCACTTCAACTTTCCATTTCTGGCGCTCAGCGTACCTTGAATACATCCTGAATAAATCACCACAAAATAAGCCGGACTCGTCGCCGCCAGTGCCTGCGCGTATCTCTAAAAAGATGTTTTTATCGTCATTGGGATCTTTTGGTAGCAATAGCAGCTGCAACGCGGCTTCAACTTGTTCTAATTTGGCTTTGCCCGCATCGATCTCTTCCTGCGCAAATTCTTTCATGTCTGGGTCGCTCAACATGCTTTGCGCTTCAGCGATATCTTTTTCAGCTTGCTCAAATAGATGATACTGCTCAACAATCGGGGTAATTTCAGCGTGCTCTTGGGTAATTTTTCGGTAATTATCCATGTTGTTGGTGACGCCCTCGCTACTCATGAGGCGGTTTAATTCTTCTAGACGCTCGCTTAGGGTGGCGAGCTTTTTTAGCATGCTGGGTTTCATATGATTTTGAGTAAAATGGTCTTTAGTGAAACTAATTCTTGATTTGGTAGAGCTGTTTTAAGGTATTTTCTAATTTTGCATGTTCGTCGCCATGCGCAAGGTTTAGGGCATGGCTAGGCGCGTGTAAAAACTTATTGGTGAGGGCGTTACTCAATGCTTCCAACGCTTTTTCAGGCGATTCACCTTTTTGAATCAGCTTAAGGGCTTTGTCTAGCTCGGCTTGGCGCGTCGCTTCTGCTTGGTCGCGCAGGGCTTTAATGGTGGGCACAGCATCGCGTTTTTTAAGCCATTGCATAAAACTTTCGACGCGCGCTTGCACAATCACTTCTGCATTTATTGCAGATTCCTGGCGATTCATCATGCCATCCGACACCACTTGCGCTAGGTCATCCACCGTATATAAAAATACGTCATCCAGATTGGCGACTTCGGGTTCAATATCTCGCGGAACGGCTAAATCAACCATAAAAACCGGGCGATGACGACGCTCTTTGATGGCGCGTTCAACCATACCTAAGCCTACAATAGGTAACTGGCTGGCGGTGCTGGTGATGACAATGTCATACTCGGCAAAATGTGCTGGTAAATCTTGCAGCAAGATGGCCTGTGCGCTCACACCATGCGCAGTAATTTTATCGGCCAAACTTTCACCGCGTTCTAAAGTGCGGTTGGCCACGGTCATGCTTTTTGGTTTTTGCGCAGCAAAGTGGTCAGCACATAGCGCAATCATCTCGCCCGCGCCAATAAACAATACGCGTTGATTTTGGATATCGCCAAAAATGCGCTGCGCTAGTTTTACGGCCGCCGCCGCCATGCTGATACTGCTACTGCCAATATCAGTATTGGTGCGCACTTCTTTGGCGACTTCAAATGTGCGCTGAAACAGTTTATGCAGCAAAGTGCCTAATGTTCCCGCATCTTGCGCGATTTTTACCGATTGCTTAAATTGCCCCAAAATCTGTGGCTCGCCCAACACCATGCTATCAAGCCCGCTGGCGACACGAAAGGCGTGCTTAACGGCGTCTTGATTGGCCAGCGTGTAGGTATAAGGCTGTACTTGATTCAGCGTCAATTTATGATAATTGGCGAGCCAGCTGACGATCGGCTCAGCCTGTTGCGATTGCACATAAATTTCGGTACGGTTGCAAGTAGATAAAATCGCCGCTTCAACCGCATTATTGGCGGTTAAATCGCTTAAGGCGTGACGCAAATTGACATCAGAAAACGCCACATTTTCGCGGATAGAAATAGGTGCGGTGGTATGATTTACACCAATCGTATACAGTTGCATATCGCTATTTTACCAACTCTTTGATGTTGTTAGAAAAATAAACGATAATTTGTTGCGATGTTGTGCTGCACTCATTTTTTGATAATATTGCTATAAGCAATATTGATGAACAGTATTTAGTTAAGTAAGGCAGATTTCTAAAAACAGTAAAATGGCGTTAAAATGTCGTTTTAGCCATTCATTTAAAGACGGATTAGGAATTATAGCCATGAGTAAAACATACAGAATTGCCCCCAGTATTTTATCGGCCAACTTTGCCAAGCTTGGCCAAGAAATTGATGATGTGATTACATCTGGCACAGACTTAGTGCACTTTGACGTTATGGACAATCACTATGTGCCTAATTTAACCATTGGCCCCTTGGTGTGCGAGGCGATTAAAGAAACGGCTAAACGTGTTGGTGGCATCATCGACGTGCATTTGATGGTGCAACCAGTGGACCGCATCATTCCAGACTTTGCGAAGGCTGGCGCAAACATTATTACTTTCCACCCAGAGGCTTCTACGCACATTGACCGCAGCCTTGCGATGGTACGTGATTTGGGCTGTAAATCTGGATTGGTATTTAATCCAGCTACGCCACTGCATTATCTAGATTATGTGATGGATAAAGTAGACATGATTTTGTTGATGTCGGTGAACCCGGGTTTTGGCGGACAGAAATTCATTCCGTCTACTTTGCAGAAACTCAAACAAGCCCGTGCGCGCATTGATGCGTATACCAAGGAAACTGGCCGTGAAATTTGGCTAGAAGTGGATGGCGGCGTTAATGCACAAAATATTGCCGAAATTGCCAGAGCAGGCGCAGATACATTTGTGGCCGGCAATGCGATATTTACCCAAGGTAAAGATACGGACAAAAATCGCTACAATACGATTGTAAGTGAGCTACGCGCATCACTTGCCGCAGCTTAGTAATTTAAATAGAAATTCTCAAGATGACACTTAGTTTGGGTTGGCGATGGCAAAACAGTTGGCGTTAATACATTAACGCCCAAATTTGCTTCGCCAATTAAACTAAAGTAAGAACCAAAATATTTGAGGATTTTTTATGTTGTCACCATTAACACATACTGAGTTTAGCGCGCTCGCTAAGCAGGGTTATAACCGCATTCCGCTGGTGCTGGAGACGTTTGCCGATCTCGATACGCCACTTTCACTTTACCTAAAACTTGCCAATGCGCCATTTTCTTATTTACTAGAAAGTGTGCAGGGTGGCGAGCGTTTTGGGCGTTACTCAATTGTTGGGTTGCCCGCAAAAACGCGCATTGTGGCAGAGGGATTTAAGGTGAAAGTGTTAGAGCATAATGTTGTAGTTGAGACCCACGAAAACACCAATGCGCTTGATTTCGTTAAACAATTTCAAGCACGCTTTAAAACGCCACCACCACATCTTATCTCAAAAGCAAACCTGCCCCGCTTTACCGGCGGCTTAACCGGTTACTTTGGTTATGAAACCATTCGCTATATTGAAAAACGCTTGGCACAAACCAGCAAGCCAGACGACATTAACACTCCTGACGTCCTGTTAATGTTATCCACCGAGATTGCCGTAGTAGACAATTTAAGCGGTAAGCTGTATTTCATCGTGTACGCTGACCCAGCAGAGACTAATGCCTATGAAAATGCTTGCAACCGCCTGCAAGATCTAGTCACACAACTGCGCAAAACCGCCACAATTCCAACTGCCTTGCCTACAGAAAAAACACAAGCCAGCTCTGAGTTTGGTGAAGATAACTTCAAGGCGGCGGTTAAAAAAGCGCAGCAGTATATTCTAGATGGCGATATCATGCAGGTAGTGTTATCGCAGCGCATGAGCCAACCATTTGACTCGTCACCGCTATCGCTGTACCGCGCGTTGCGTAGCTTAAACCCTTCACCGTATATGTTTTATTATGATATGGACGATCACCACGTGGTGGGCGCTTCACCCGAGATTTTAGTGCGTTTGGATGACGGCGTCGTCACTTCGCGCCCGATTGCGGGTACGCGCCCCCGCGGTAAAACGCGTGAAGAAGATTTAGAGCTGGCTGATGAGTTATTAGCAGATCCAAAAGAACGTGCAGAGCATGTACAACTCATGGACTTGGGTCGTAATGACGTGGGTCGCGTGGCGCAAACAGGCACAGTTAAAGTGACTGACAATATGATGATCGAGCGTTATTCACATGTCATGCACATTGTCAGTAATGTTGAAGGCAAGCTCAAGGCAGGTTTGGATGCGGTTGATGTGATTAAAGCGACCTTTCCGGCCGGGACGGTTTCTGGGGCACCAAAAGTACGTGCAATGGAAATCATCGATGAGTTAGAGCCAAGTAAACGCGGTATATATGCGGGTGCAATCGGCTATTTAGGGTTCGATGGTGACATGGATATTGCCATTGCCATCCGGACTGGTGTCATTAAAGATAATAAATTATACGTACAGGCTGGGGCAGGCATCGTGGCAGATTCAGTACCCCAAAACGAATGGGTAGAGACCCAAAATAAAGCACGTGCAGTGTTACGTGCGGCAGAACTGGTACAGGCTGGACTTGACCTCAATCCATGATGTGAAGATAACGTTTTGATATGTTCACACTAAAAAACTCAATCAAGGATTCGAACTTAGCAAAGTTTGTATTAGTCGCATTAGCCTACTATTTCACGGCTAAGTTAGGGCTGCTGGTGCCCTACAAAGAGTCAATCGCTACCTTGGTATGGTTGCCAACAGGCATCGCCGTTGGTGCCATCATGCGTTGTGGCAATATCTGTTTACCTGCTATCTATCTTGCGGTCGTATTGGTGGAGTATCAATCAGGTGTACCCATCCTTAGCTCGTTTGCAATTGGGGTCACCAATACAGCAGCGCCATACTTAACGGCTTATTTACTTAAAAAATTTCAATTCAATCATAGCCTGCTCAAGCAAAGGGATATTGGCCTAATGATGGGTGCGGCGTTAATCGGCATGCTAATTTCCTCTACAGGGGGCACTATGGCCTTATTCCTGAGTGAGGTGATTACTGCAGATAGTGTGCTAAGAGTGTGGCTGGTCTGGTGGTTAGGCGATACTGTAGGGGTATTACTGGTATTGCCTCTGATGCTTAATATCTTTAAGCAAAAACTGCATATCAATATGCATCAAGCTTACCAGTTATTAGTTTGGTTGATATTATTCGTGTTGTGCGAATTGATTATTACCGCCTTTATGACTAGCTTGAATAAACAATTCATGCTGTCGATTTTCCTTATTCTCCCCGTATTGATTTGGGCGTCGATGAATTTTGGTATCGTCGGCGGTTCAGTTGTTGTCATCACCATGTCGGCAGTTGCAGTATGGGCTACCTCGCAGGGGTTTGGGGCATTTTATAGTCACGATGTCCGAGAAGGTATATTTTCGCTATGGATGTTCATGGTGACATTAGTTGTGGTGATGTTGCTGATATCTGTCCTGCAATCTAAGCGGAATCAGGCAGAGAAGGCGTTGTTAGATAATGATGCTAAATTACGAGCAATCGTCAATGGTGCCTTGGACGGCATTGTGACCATTGATGCAACAGGCGCAGTGATTGAGTTTAACCCGGCGGCTGAGCGTATTTTTGGCTATGCAAAAGATGAGGTGATGGGCAAACCCCTGTCTGAAATCATCGTTCCCCCGGCACTGCGAAAAGCGCACGAAACCAAACATCGTGAATTCGTTATGACAGGTAAAAAGCATATATTTGATCGACGGGTAGAACTGACTGCCATGCGCGCAGACGGCAGTGAGTTTCCTGTGGAACTCACTCTCACATCATTGCAAGGCGAAAGTTCAAATCTGGTTACCGGTTTTATACGGGATATATCAATACAGAAAAAGGCACAACAGGAAATAGAAAATTATGCCTATTACGATGCATTGACCGGCTTACCCAATCGGCGTCTGCTGATCGACCGTTTTCACCATGCTATGGCCATCAGTAAGCGTTCCAATGCCTTCTGCGCCCTTATTTTTCTAGATTTAGATAATTTCAAGTTGCTGAATGATACTAAAGGACATGATGCAGGTGATCAGCTACTGGTGGAGGTGGCAAATAGAATTCAGCGCTCAATTAGATCGGGCGATACTGTGGCGCGCCTAAGTGGTGATGAGTTTATCATTGTGATTGAAGACCTTGATGCTGATGAACATATGGCATACAGGCAGGCGAGAGAAGTGGCGCAAAAAATATTAACTTTACTGAGCGAGCCCTGCAAGTTTAAGTTGTTTGAATTTAACACCTCTGCAAGCCTCGGAATTACTCTATTTAATAATGAAGAGTTCGGTTTTGAAGATCATTTGAGACACGCTGATACCGCCATGTATCTATCCAAAACCGCAGGTCGCAATACCTATCGTTTTTATGATCATGTAACACAAGATAATCTAGAAAGAAATCTTGTGATTGAATCATTTTTGCCAGATGCACTTAGAGAAAATGCGTTTTATCTTCACTATCAGAGCATTGTAGATGTTGACCAAAAAGTTTACGCAGCTGAGGTTTTATTAAGATGGATGCATCCGGTGTTGGGCAATATTGGGCCTACAGAGTTTATCCCGATTGCTGAGAAAAATAATCAAATTATTAAAATAGGCCGTTGGGTGTTATTGCAAGCTTGCCGGCA
The DNA here is from genome assembly GCA_036676175.1 of Methylotenera sp. Taxonomy (GTDB): domain Bacteria; phylum Pseudomonadota; class Gammaproteobacteria; order Burkholderiales; family Methylophilaceae; genus Methylotenera_A. The sequence continues at coordinate 27,693 of JAKFDL010000059.1, forward strand.
ACTTAAAGCATGGGAAACCTCGCCCAAATTAAGTAAAATCAAGCTCTCGGTCAATATCAGTGCCAAGCAGTTTTTGTATGTAAACTTTATTCAAGAGTTACAAGATATTCTTACTGAGACCAGGATTAACCCAGACTTTCTGAAGCTTGAGCTGACAGAAACGGCAGTGATAGACAATATTGAAGATGTGATTAATAAGATGAATGTTCTAAAATCAATTGGGGTAAGAATCGCCCTGGATGATTTCGGTATGGGTCATTCTGCATTGGTGTATCTTAAAAAGCTACCAGTGACGCAAATCAAAATTGATCGATCATTTGTAAATGATGTGCTGACAGACTCTAATGATGCCGCGATCATACAAATGATATTGGCGATTGGTAAGACGATTCAATGTAATATCGTGGCAGAAGGTGTTGAGCGAAGGGAGCAGTTTGAGATTTTGAAAAAATTTGGTTGTCATTTTTTTCAAGGGTTCTACTTTAGCCAACCACTAGAACTTGAGGAGTTTGAAAAATTGGTACATGCCAATCCAGATTTAGTCCAAGACTAAATCGAGACTGACCGAACTTGTGCGAGATCTGGGTGGTGACGAAGTTGAGCTAACTATTTGAACACCAAGTTAGCTCGATTTTAACGCGAATCAACTATATGGGATAATAAGCAGGGTTTTTGTAAGGCATGACTAAAACTTTATCCGGAATTAAGCCAGAAGTGATGTCTTTAATACGATTTAAATCAGATAGATAGATAATATGCTACTCATGATAGATAACTATGATTCTTTCACCTACAACCTAGTCCAGTACTTAGGCGAGCTGGGTCAAGATGTACAGGTGTATAGAAATGATGAAATCGACCTGAAAAAAATTGCGGCGTTAAAGCCAGAAAAAATCGTCATTTCACCAGGTCCTTGTACCCCCAATGAGGCGGGCATCAGTTTAGCGCTGATCGAAGAGTTTGCAGGCAAAATTCCATTGCTGGGTGTGTGCCTCGGGCATCAAAGTATCGGCCAGGCATTTGGCGGCCATATCATTAAGGCCAAAACTTTAATGCACGGCAAAACCTCACTGATTCATCATACCAATACTGGCGTATTTAAGGATTTACCTAACCCTTATACTGCGACGCGTTACCATTCGCTAGTGATTGAGCGTGAGACCATACCGGATTGTTTGGAAATTACCGCATGGACAGACGATGGTGAGATTATGGGCGTAAAACATAAAACCTTGGCGGTGGAAGGCGTGCAGTTTCACCCGGAGTCCATCCTTACCGAGCATGGTCATGATTTGCTCAATAACTTCTTGAAAGCTTATTAAAAGTGGTTTTCAAACAAGCATTAGAGCATGTGTTGGGTGGTCAAGATTTAAGCCATGTCGATATGCTGGCAACTATGCAACAGGTAATGGGCGGTGAGTTAACGCCTGCGCAAATTGCAGGTTTAGTGGTTGCATTGCGTGTTAAGGGCGAAAGTGTCGATGAGATTGCGGCGGCGGCGGCTGTAATGCGCCAGCTTTCAACTAAAGTCGACATTCAAGATAAAACACACTTGGTGGATACGTGCGGCACGGGCGGTGATGGAATCCAAACCTTTAATGTCTCGACAGCATCTGCGTTTGTCGCTGCAGCGGCTGGTGCAAAAGTCGCTAAACACGGCGGCCGTTCAGTCTCATCAACTTGTGGTAGTGCGGACGTGTTAGAGGCGCTTGGGGTAAATGTGAATTTAACACCCGCACAAGTGGCCGACTGCGTGAATGAAATTGGTATTGGCTTTATGTTTGCACCTAATCACCATAGCGCCATGAAGCATGCTGCGCCTGTGCGGCGAGAGCTAGGCGTACGCACAATTTTCAATCTGCTCGGCCCGCTGACCAACCCTGCGTCAGCAAAGCGCCAGGTCATGGGTGTATTTAGTAAAGACCTGACTTTGAAACTGGCAAGAGTGCTGAAAAATTTAGGTTCTGAACACGTATTGGTCGTGCATGGCGCCGATGGCATGGATGAGATCTCGTTTACTGGCGACACCTTTGTGGCAGAGCTAAAAGATGGGAAAGTACGTGAATATACGCTTAACCCCGCACAATTTGGCTTAAAACTACACGCCTTAAAAAGTATTCGGGTAGAAAACGCACAACAATCTAAAGCAATGATTTTAGACGTGCTGCAAGGCAAAACTAATGTGGGTAAAACCAGTGCCGCCCGCGATATCGTGCTATTAAATGCGGGTGCAGCTATTTATACAGCAGGGCTGCAAGCAACTATTCATAAAGGTGTAGAGCATGCGGCACAAGTAATTGATAGTGGAGCAGCATTGGCTAAATTGGAAGCACTCATAAAACGAAGCGCCGCTTGAAATATCACGTGAAGCACACCCTCACCCATCCCTTTATTCTAGTGTTTATTTTAAGCTTGCTGGTTGCATGCAAGCAAAATGTGCCTGAATCTTTTGTAACTAATGACACAGTCTCTATCGATGCGCCAGTCAATGCAGAGGTAAGCAATCAAGTTTTAATAGATGCGTTTAAGCATAAAAAGAGCGATATATTTGTTGAGGGCGCAGGTGTAGTAAAAAAGCTTTTGGCTGATGACAACAAAGGGTCGCGTCATCAAAAGTTCTTGGTTAGCATCTCCCCTGAGCAAACTTTATTGTTTGCGCATAATATTGATTTAGCGCCGCGTGTAGAAAACCTGCAAATTGGCGATGCTTTGGTATTCAAAGGCGAGTATGTTTACAATCCAAAAGGTGGTGTCATACATTGGACCCATCGAGATCCGCAGACCCAACAAACTATTGGTTGGATAAAGCACAACGGAAAAATTTACGAATAAAAAAACTATGTCAGATATATTAGAAAAAATCATTGCAACCAAGCACCGAGAGCTCAATGCTGCCATGCAAGGCACACCTATGTTAGCTGTCAAGGCGGCAGCTGAAGCTGAACCAAAACCACGTGGTTTTATTGGTGCTATTCGTACAAAAATCGAAGCGGGTAACGCAGCGGTAATTGCTGAGATTAAAAAGGCCAGCCCTTCAAAAGGGGTGATTCGTGCAGACTTTAACCCCGCAGAAATCGCTAAAAGTTATGAGACAGGCGGCGCAGCGTGTTTGTCAGTACTCACTGACGTTGAATATTTTCAAGGTTCTACCGATTATTTAAAACAAGCGCGTGCGGCGTGCAGCCTGCCTGTGCTGCGTAAAGATTTTATGATAGACGCCTACCAAGTGTATGAGGCACGCGCCATGGGCGCAGACTGTATTTTGCTGATTGCGGCGGCGATAGATTTGGCCAAGATGCGTGAGTTAGAGAGTATTGCCCACAGCCTAGGAATGGCAGTATTAGTAGAAGTGCATAATGGCGAAGAGTTAGCGTTGGCTTTGCAGCTTGAAACACCCTTGTTGGGCATTAATAATCGTAACTTGCGTACCTTTGATGTGACGCTGCAAACCACTTTGGATTTATTACCGCGCATCGCAAAAGATAAAATTATAGTCACAGAGAGTGGCATTTTTACCAGTGAAGATGTTGCGCTGATGCGCAAAAATAATGTGCATACGTTTTTGGTGGGCGAGGCGTTTATGCGCCAGCCTGATCCAGGCGTAGCACTTAAGGAGGTGTTTCATGGTTAAATCCGACAATATGCTGTTGACCATGCGCCCGCGCCGCATGCGTAAAGATGAATTTTCGCGCCGCTTGATGCGGGAGAATGTACTGACAACTAATGATTTAATCTATCCAGTGTTCGTGTTGGGTGGTGAAAGCCGCACTGAAGATGTGAAATCCATGCCCGGCGTGCAACGCCAAACGATTGATGTGTTATTAAAAACAGCGGGTGAATGTGTTAAGTTGGGCATTCCTGCCTTGGCGATTTTCCCTGTGATTGAACAGCAATACAAAAGTTTAGATGCCGCAGAAGCTTACAATAAAAATGGCCTTGTTCCGCGCACCATTAAAGCTTTGAAAGCAGCGTATCCTGAGCTTGGTATTATTACCGATGTTGCACTCGACCCCTACACCACGCATGGCCAAGATGGCCTGATTGATAAAACAGGCTATGTATTAAATGATGAAACGGTCAATGTGTTAGCGAAACAAGCGCTGTGCCATGCTGAAGCTGGCGCAGATATCGTCGCGCCGAGCGACATGATGGATGGGCGTATCGGGGCTATTAGGGACGTACTGGAAGAAAACGGTCATATTCACACTAAAATTTTGGCTTATTCCGCCAAGTACGCATCCAGCTTTTATGGGCCTTTTCGCGATGCAGTTGGCTCTTCTGCCAACTTGGGCACAGGCAATAAATACAATTACCAGATGGACCCTGCCAATTCAGATGAGGCGATTAAAGAAGTTGCTCTGGATATTGAAGAAGGCGCAGATATGGTGATGGTGAAACCTGGCTTGCCCTATTTGGATATTGTACGCCGCGTAAAAGAGGAATTTGGCGTGCCGACTTATGCTTACCAAGTAAGTGGCGAATATGCCATGTTAAAAGCCGCTGCACAAAATGGCTGGCTAGATGAACAGGCTTGCGTGATGGAAAGTTTGCTGGCGTTTAAACGCGCAGGGGCAGATGGAGTATTGACGTATTTTGCGATGGATGTGGCGAGATGGCTGAAATAAAATAGGCTTTCGAATTGAATCAACGTAAAGTGCGCGATTTATTTGGTAAGCCGATACGTATCCAGAGACCACTTTATGAAATCACTTTTGCGCGTGCAGATAATGCTTCATTACCAGAACGAGCAGCGCGAGTAAGATGGATAGCTAAATTATTACCAAAAAATATATACTTATTGGACTGCCTGACCAAACTTTTGCGGTTTTTAGCGAAATAAAATCTACATATATTTCAGGACACTTTGTAGCAACTATAGTATTAACAATATCGTTTATTGAACATTGGTTTGTTGCAAATCTCGAGGAAGCTGGCTTCACTAAAAAATATACGAAAACATTAGTAGATTGTATTGAAACCTCAAGAAAAAATAATCTTGTTCCTGATGTGTTGTTAAATAAAGCAAAAGAACTCAATGATATTCGCAGGCCATTCGTGCATCTAAAGCCTAGCGAATATCAACATAATTTAGGCAATAGAGCTTTTAATTTAGGTAAACATCCCATAGAGTTACTCGAAAAAGACGCTCAAGAGTCATTGATTTTGGCTTACGCTATATGTAGATACTCATTTAATCGTTCGCTAACTTATTTCGCCTCTAGGCGAGTTTTTTTCTTTTGCACAAACAAAAGAAAGTTATTAGGTGTCGGGCTACCCCCGACTATTAACTTAAATAATAATCAAATATCACTTAAAACAACAAATAATCGATGCCCTGCAGACCAATATCCATGCGCCTCTCAGGGCATGTATTTAAACGTTAAAAGCGCTTGTAAATCGCTAATATCGGCACGTTCTGCGTTGCTGCCATCACTGGTTCTTTTGGTTGCAACCCGCATATCATCTACATCAAACACACTGATTTTTTGCAGGCCAAGCTCGGTTTCCAGCGTGAACACCGGCACAGTTTTACGGACTTTTTCTTTTTTATCTTTGCTAGGTTTGTCGGATACGCGAAAGGATTTTTCGCTACTATCAAATGGAATTTGTTGGCTAAGTAAAAATATTTCTACATCTTTTGCGCTGTCGGCAAATAGGTGAATGTTAGTTTGTGAGAATTTGCCTGCGGTGCCATCTAGCACGCTGCCTGTGAGGTGCGGGTTAAAGCGCTCGAACAATTGCATAGTCATCAGCGCTGCCTTGCGTAGTTTTGCTAGTTCTAAAGGTTGTTCATCTGCATTATAAATGTTGTGATACAGCCTGATTTCTTCTTCAATTTCGGCGTTGGTAGGCAGCACACTATTTTCGCTTACGCCTAACTGCTTGCCAGCTTTTTTCTTGGCATAAGCAAAGTCGTTAATACCATCCTCTGCCATCATACGCGCGGCTTGCTGGGCAATCATTTGCCGAATATGGTCTAGGTTTTCGCGTGACATAATTCAACTTTTTATATTAGCTTAAAAGCCAGAGGGGTTCATGGCGCGTGCGGCGGCGTTTCCACTAGAAGAGTTGCCAGCCGGCCTATTGCCTTGTTGGCTTGGTCGCGGTTGGGCTTTTACGCTTTCACCAAACGGATCAGGTTCGAGGTCTGGCGGCGATTGTGGGTTATGCGCAGGTGGTGCTGGTTGCAGCGGATTATCCAGCATATTGTCTGGTATCGATTGACGAGGAAAGTCTGGGTCTTCAAGTGGCGGCAATATCATTTCTACCTCAGGCGGTGGATTTTCCTGATAAAAATACTCATATACACCCTCTTCATCTTCATCAATCATTATCCCAAGTAGGGGGTCAATTTTAAGCTGCATCACGCCATCAGGCGGGCTGTAAGGTACATCTGGAATGCCACGTAAGGCAGTAGCCATATAACGTATCCAAATGGGTAATGCTGCCTTTCCGCCAGTTTCATTTCTGCCCAGGGAGCGTGGTTGATCGTAACCTATCCATGTAATGGCGACTTGTTTTGGTGAGTAGCCGGCAAACCATGCATCTATCTGGTTATTGGTGGTACCCGTTTTGCCGGCTAAGTCTTGCCGGCCAAGTTGCTTGGCCCGGGTGGCAGTCCCTCGTGCAACAACGTCCTGCATCATTGAAGTCATGATAAATGCATTGCGGCTATCAATCACACGCGGTGCGTCTTTTTTGGCTTGCGGGTAGCGCTTTTGCTCGATGATATTGCCATTGCTATCGGTGATTTTGGTGATGATGTGCGGCGTAACGCGGTAACCACCGTTGGCAAATACCGCATAACCTGTAGCCATGCCCCAAGGAGTTGCATTGCCCGCCCCCAGCGCCATGGTTAAGTAAGCGGGATGATCTTTGCGTGAAAAGCCAAACTTGGTGATGTAATCCTGCGCATAGCGTGGCCCAATTTGTTGCAATAAACGTATGGATACCATGTTTTTGGATTTAATCAGTGCACTGCGCATGCGGATCGGTCCATCATATTGACCATCAAAGTTCTTTGGATCCCAGTTTTTGTTACTTCCGTTCTCTGAAGCCGACATGCTAAATGGTGAGTCATCAAAAATACTGGCAGGCGTGAAGCCTTTTTCAAGCGCGGCCGAGTAGACGAATGGTTTGAAGCTGGAACCAGGTTGACGCCAAGCTTGAGTAACATGGTTAAATTTATTCTTTTTGTAATCAAAACCACCCACCAACGCCGTCACTGCGCCATCTTCCGGGTTAAGTGCAATTAGCGCAGCTTCAACTTTGGGTAACTCAACAATATGCCATTGACCATTGCTTTTAATCAGTCGCACCACTGAGCCAAGTTTAATTTTGTGATTTTTCGGGTCTTTATCGGCTAAGTTTTTTTGCAATAAACTTAAACCTGCTGCGCTAACATCCAGATGTTCACCCTTTTTGGTGAATACTTTCACAAGTTTAGGCGAAACACTGGTCACAATGGCAGGCATAAAGCCGCCATACTCTTCAAAATCTGCCAGCATTGCTTGCAGATCTTCATCCGGTGAGATTGAATTCACATTACTGATATTTAACTGTTTTTCTGGTTTACCATAACCCTGACGGCGTTGGTATTCCAAAATCCCTAGTAAAACCGCGCTGTTGGCCGCTTCTTGATTAGTTTTTTTTATGGTGGTGTAAACCTTCAAGCCGCTACTGTAAATGGCATCTTGATAACGCGCGTAAAGCATCTGCCGCACAATCTCTGCAACATAATCGGCATCTAGGTCTTTTGAAAGTTTGGACGATTTATATTTTAGAGTTTGCTTCATTGCAGCGTTAAATTGAGCCTCGTCAATAAAGCCATAGCGCTGCATATCGCGTAATACTTCGTGCTGACGGTTAACTGCACGTTTCGGATTAATATAGGGGTTGTAACCCGTCGGGGCCTTAGGTAGGCCCGCCAGCAGTGCTGCTTCGGCCAGTGTGAGTTTAGACAAAGATTTTCCAAAATATACTTGGGAAGCCGCGGCAAAACCGTAAGAACGCTGACCCAGGTAAATTTGATTTAAATAAAGCTCCAAAATTTGATCTTTGCTAAGCGCTTTTTCAATTTTAAGTGCTAGCAAAGCCTCTTTTATTTTGGTAATAATGGTGCGCCTGCCGCCTGGCACTGTGAAAAAGTTTTTAGCCACTTGCATGGTGATAGTGCTGGCACCCTCATGGCTCACGCCAGTAAGGTTGTTTTTAATAGCGCGCATTACGCCCTTAGTATCCACCCCGCCATGCTTGTAAAAGCGCCTGTCTTCAATAGCCAGTACCGCATCTTTTAAAATTTTTGGCATTTTTTCAATTCTTACAAAGGCACGCCGCTCTTCACCAAACTCACTAATTAAAGCGCCATCGGCTGAGTAAACACGAAGCGGCAATTTAGGTTGGTAGTTAGTCAGCGCCTCTAGCGAAGGCAAAGTGGGATAGATCAGCGTAACCGCCAATGCAGTCAGCGCTGTGAGAGTAATTGCGCCTACCAGCACAAATAATATGAGGAAATGCCACCACTTTTTTGGGGTCATAGCGATACTTTGGTGAGTTGAACCATCGAGTGAATTAAGGTGTAAATATACAGTTTTAACAGTATATAAGCGAATGACGATTAACCAAAACCGCTTAGTTTTTTTTAGTTATATAGAATGTGTTTAAAAAGCGAAATCTGTTGTAAATCTGTCCCATGTACAACTTTATACCTAAAATTCGCTTTACAGGCTGTAAAGTTGTTGCTAGGATTTAATGTAAATTATCGCTATTGTGCGTAACTAACGAATATTGAAAGAGAATTTTAATTTGAAATTCGATTTTTTTAATGAAAGTACTCCCCCTCTTATTGGGGTTGATATCAGTACTTCGGCTGTCAAAATGGTAGAGCTTTCTACTTCGGGAAGGGGTGCTTATCGCCTTGAAGCATACTCGATTGCCGCTATTCCGAAAGATGCCATTACTGATGGCAATGTGGTGGGCTTAGAGCAAGTTTCAGATGCCGTAAAATTGGCGTGGAAGTTACTTGGTTCGCGAGAAAAACGTGCTGCTCTCGCTTTACCCTCGGCAGCTGTTATTACCAAAAAAGTGCTGATGACAGCTGATATGCGCGAAGTCGACATGGAGGCGCAGGTTGAAGCTGAAGCTAATCAGTACATTCCTTTCCCTTTAGAAGAAGTGAATATCGATTTTCAAATCATCGGCCCAGCACCTAATAATGTAGATGAAGTAGAAGTGTTGATAGCGGCTGCCAGGAAAGAAAAAATCGAAGACCGTGTGGCTGCAGCTGAAGATGCCGGCTTGAAAGTCACAGTAATGGATGTGGATACTTATGCTACAGAAGCTGCTTACAGCTTAGTGGCTAACCAATTGCCCAATGCAGGTAAAGAACAAACGGTGATGATTGTGGATATTGGTGCGGTAATGATGCACATTAATGTGTTACACAATAACAACTCTGTTTATGTGCGCGAGCAGGCATTTGGTGGCGCCCAGCTTACACAAGAAATTCAACGCCGTTTTGGCTTATCGGTTGAAGAGGCAGAAATTGCTAAACGCAAGGGCGGTCTGCCAGATAGTTATGAAAGCGAAGTGCTACAACCCTTTATGCAATCGCTATCCACTGAAGTTGCACGTGCGCTGCAGTTTTTTACTAGTTCTACCCAATACAACCGTGTTGATCATATTGTATTGGCTGGCGGTTGTGCAGCAATTCCAAATGTGGATGTCATGGTGCAAGATCGTACGCAAGTGAACACCATTGTAGCGAATCCTTTTCAAGCCATGTCGGTTAGTACTAAGGTGAAGCAACAGCAAGTGAATATAGATGCGCCCGCGCTAATCATTGCGTGCGGTTTAGCGATGCGCGGGGTGGATTAATATGTTGCGTATCAATTTATTACCGCATCGCCAGATTAAACGTGCAGAACTTCAGCGCGAATTTGGCTTGATGGCTTTAATGGCGGCAGGCGCAGCTTGTGCAGTGGTGTTTTTGGGATGGCAGTTCTTGGGCTCACAAAGAGATGCTCAGGTTGAAAGAAACACGCGATTAGAAACTGCTATTGCTGGTTTAGATAAAGAAATTGCAGATATTAAAGATTTAAAAGATCAAATTAACAATGTGCTGGAACGTAAACAAATCGTTGAAAACCTGCAAACAAATCGTAGTCAAGCAGTCGTTATTTTAGATGAGCTCACTCGTCAACTGCCTGAAGGTCTATATTTGAAAAGTATTAAACAAACAGGTAATTTGATTACTTTAGAAGGTGTGGCAGATACTAATGCGCGGGTAGCGACGCTGGTGCGTAATTTAAGCGTTTCAAATTGGATGGAGATGCCTAACCTTGTTGAAATTAAATCACTGACGGTCAATGGTATCAAACAAAATGAATTCACATTAAATGTGAGCTTAAAAGCACAAAAAGCAGAAGAAGCGCCCAAAAATGCGGGGGCCAAGTAATGAAATTAGATGATTTTAATAATATAGATTTTAAAAATGCGGGCAGCTTGCCCATTCCAGTAAAGCTGGTATTGCTGGGTATTTTGGCAATCATTGTGATTGCTTTGGGATATTGGTTTCTGTGGAATCCAGCAATTGATGAGCTTGACCAAGCTAGGGCTAAAGAACAAGAGTTGCGTCAAACATTTTTAACCAAAAAAGCTCAAGCCGTTAAAGTAGATGCGTACAAGCAGCAAATGATAGACATTGAAAAAACTTTTGGGGCCTTACTAAAACAATTGCCGGATAAATCACAAATGGATGGTTTGCTCACCGATATTAACCAAGCAGGCTTAGGCCGTGGTCTAGAATTTGATTTATTTAAGCCTGGCCAAGAAACTATTGCCGACTTCTATGCAGAAATGCCTATCCAAATCAAGATTAAAGGCAATTATCATGACGTGGGTGCGTTTGCGACAGACATTTCTAAGCTGTCTAGAATTGTGACATTGAATGATTTAAATATTGCACCGTTAAATAAAGACGTCAAAGATAGTGTGTTGACAATGGAAGCGACTGCAAAAACCTATCGTTATTTGGATTCTTCTGAGATTGCAGCCAAAAAAGCAGCGGAAATAAAGGCGCAGAAAAAATGATGATGTTTAATTTAATGCCGTTTAATTTATTGTTGAGATCAACATTTATCATGATGTTAGTTACTCTGCTGGCAGCCTGTAGTGGTAGTGAAGGTGATGACCTGGATAAATTTATGGCTTCGGCTGCGAATGACATGGGTAAGGGTGTAGAGCCGCTACCTGAAGTGATGCCTTATTCACCCTTAGAATATAATGCGGATGGTACTTTGACAGACCCATTTAAAGCGCGTAAGGCACAAAGTAAAGAAGGTGCGTTGCAACCAAACACCAATCGCCCAAAAGAAGCATTAGAAGCTTTTCCGTTAGAGAGCCTGAAATATGTGGGCTCATTAAGCAGAAATAAATCTGTATTTGCGCTGATTAAAACCCCTGATAACACGATTCAGCAAGTGAAAACGGGCAACTATGTAGGTCCAAATTTTGGTTTGATTACGCAAATTAATGAGAGCGACATAGTGGTAAAAGAAATTGTCCAAGACGACCTAACGGGCGATTGGGTAGAGCGTAATGCAAGTATCAACCTGCAGGAATAATGACTGGAATGAACATGACTAAAATAATTACCAAACTATTTGCCTTAATGTTGCTGGTAAGCACAGGCTTATTAAGCAATGCTCACGCAGTAGATGAAGACTCATTTAGTAATAAAATTGAGAGTATTGACTTTTCTGCTCTGTCTGGTGGGCGCGTCAGTATTCGGGTTAAATTGAAAGAATCGCTTGCTAATCCACCCGCTGGCTTTACACTCAACAACCCATCCCGAATCGCCTTGGACTTCCCGAATGTCGGCAATGGCCTGGGGAAAAGTAATATCCCGAGTGAGCAAGGTGCATTGAAAAGTGTGTCTTTAGCGCAAGCTAAAGATCGTACGCGCATGGTGCTCAATTTATCGCGCAATGTCGGTTACAACACTACACTAAGCGGCAAAGATGTGATTATTACCCTGCAAGGCAGCGAGGCAGCAACCGCCAGTACCAATACAGAAACACGTTTTGCAGAGTCGCGCGTCAGCAGTGATCAAACACATGCCATTTCAAATGTAGATTTCATGCGTGGTAAAAACGGTGAAGGCCGCATTATTGTCGATTTATCTGATGCCAATACGGGTATTAATATCAAACAAAAAGGCAAGCTGATTACCGTTGATTTTATCAATACTGATGTGCCTGCTGAGCTGCAACGTCGTTTGAATGTCATCAACTTCAATACACCAGTGCTGTACATAGACACCATGAAACAAGGTAAAAATGGCCGTATGGTGATTGAGCCAAAAGGCAACTGGGAACAATCTGCTTATCAAGCAGATAACAAATTTATCATTGATGTGCGCCAAGTCATAGAAGACCCGAACAAATTGGTAAAAGGCAACAAACCTGGTTACTCAGGTGAGAAGCTATCCCTAAATTTCCAAAATATTGAAGTGCGTTCAGTATTGCAAGTGATTGCAGACTTTACAGGCTTAAACATCATCACCAGTGATACGGTGACAGGTAATCTCACATTGCGCTTAAAAGATGTGCCGTGGGATCAGGCCATGGATATTATCATGCAAAATAAAGGCTTGACTATGCGTAAGTCTGGCAACGTGATCATGGTGGCGCCAGCGGAAGAAGTGACGGCTAAAGAGAAAGCACAATTAGAAGCGGTTAACGCGATTGAAGACTTAGAGCCTTTGCGCACTGAAGTTTTTGTATTGCGCTACCAAAAAGCTGAAGCGTTTAAGAGCATATTAACTGGCTCTGGTACTAGCGGGTCGGGGGGAAGTGCTGGTGGTAGCGCTCAGAACAGAAGCATTCTTTCTAAACGTGGCAGCGCAGTGGTTGATCCTAGAACCAATACTCTTTTTATTCAAGACACAGCTAAGAAGCTTGAAGAGATTCAAGCGATTATTAATAAAACCGATGTCTCTGTGAGACAGGTAATGATTGAGTCACGTTTAGTACTGGCAGATGACAAGTTTAGCAAAAGCCTCGGTGTAAGATTCGGTATCCAGAAACAAAACTCCAGCAACACCTATGATGTAGGAGGAACATTATCCGGATCAAATGTTCCTGGGAGCACCATTAGTGCAACTGGTTTGAATACAAACCTACCGGTGGCCAATGCGTTCGGTAACTTTGCCTTTAGCTTGTTCAGGTTGCCTGCCGGCTTGCTGCTAAACTTGGAGTTATCAGCATTAGAACGAGACCAGCGAGGCAAAATTGTTTCCAGTCCGCGTGTCACTACTGCTAATCAGCAAAAGGCTAAGATAGCGCAAGGTACTGAGATACCTTATCTTGAAGCTTCATCTAGCGGTGCAGCGACCGTATCTTTTAAAGAAGCAGTACTTAGCTTAGAAGTGACACCGCAAATTACACCTGATGATAAAATTATTATGGATCTAGAGGTTAAGAAAGATCAAGTTGGGCAAATATTTGCAGGCGTGCCATCCATTAACACCCAAAATGTCACAACGCAAGTGTTAGTGGCGAATGGAGAAACCGCTGTATTAGGCGGTATCTATGAACAAACCGAGCGCAACGATGTAGATAAGGTGCCTTTCTTTGGTGACCTCCCAGTAGTAGGTAACATCTTTAAGCGTAGGACTAAGCAAGATGATAAAACAGAGTTGCTGATTTTTATTACCCCTAAAATTATGGATGAAAGTTTGGGCTTAAGATAACTTAAATTACAGCCACGCTGACAGAAAGCACGCTTTACCTTAAAATGCCTATCATCTGTGTGATAGGCATTTTTTATTGTGGCAATAAATACCGATAATATTTTTTTTGTAGGTCTAATGGGGGCAGGAAAAACCACCATTGGTAAATTGCTGGCTAAGCACTTAGGCAAAACTTTTTACGACACCGATCATGAAATCGAAAAGCGTACAGGTGTAAAAGTCTCTACAATTTTCGAATTAGAAGGTGAGGCTGGATTTCGAAAGCGCGAAACAGCCATTATTCAAGAACTTAGTCAATTAAGTAATATCATTATGGCCACAGGCGGTGGGGCCATACTGGCAGAAGAAAATAGGCAATTATTAAAAACCAATGGCACGGTGGTTTATTTGCGCGCCAACGTCAATGAACTTTGGCATAGAATGCGCAACGATAAACATCGACCTTTGCTGCAAAATGTAGATATTCGCGCCAAGTTAGAGCAGCTATATGCAGAGCGTAATCCGTTATATACTCAAACTGCTAAGTTGATTTTTGACACTGGCAACCAACCTGTAGCAAACATATTGAACCAAATAGAAAAAACTTTAATTGACCCAACATAACACCATAATGCAGACCTTGAATGTAGCCCTTGGCGACCGTGCTTACCCTATCCACATTGGTCGCGGTTTAATAAATCAACCAGAGCTGATTATTCCCCAGTTAAAACGCAAGCAAGTGGCAATTGTTACGAATACTACTGTTGCGCCATTATATTTAGATAAGCTTACCAAGCCCCTAAAAGCCAATGGCGTTGCTGTTATAGAGATTATTTTGCCTGACGGTGAAGCTTATAAAAATAGCGAAACACTGAACACGATATACGATGCCCTACTGCGAAATCGTTGCGAGCGTAGTACTACGCTAATTGCACTCGGTGGCGGAGTAATTGGTGATTTAACAGGTTACGCAGCAGCAACTTATTTGCGCGGTGTCCCTTTTATACAAATTCCTACTACATTGCTTTCTCAGGTAGATTCTAGCGTCGGCGGCAAAACTGGTATTAATCACCCGCTAGGTAAAAATATGATAGGTGCATTTTACCAGCCGAAGCTGGTGCTGGCTGATACTGATACCCTGCAGACGTTGCCCAAGCGTGAATTGTCAGCTGGCGTAGCAGAGGTGATTAAATATGGCTTAATCCGGGATGCAGATTTCTTTGACTGGTTAGAGACCAATATCCATGCGCTGATGCAACTGGACGATGCGGTCACCAGTTATGCGATTTATCGTTCTTGCCAAAATAAGGCAGAAGTGGTGGCAGCAGATGAGCATGAAGAGGGCGAGCGCGCCCTGCTTAATTTAGGCCATACTTTTGGCCATGCAATTGAAAATGCGATGGGCTACGGGGTTTGGTTACATGGAGAGGCAGTGGCGGCAGGTACCATGCTGGCGGCTGATTTATCGCAGCGCATGGGTTGGCTAAAAGATGCTGAAGTGCAAAGAATACATGCGTTACTAACCGCATCCGGTTTGCCTCTTAAGGCTCCTGATTTAGGGGTAAAAAAATATCTTGATTTAATGCAATCTGACAAAAAAGTGGCAGATGGTAAAATCAGGCTGGTACTACAGCAAGGCATTGGCAAAGCAGTAATTACCAGTGATTACGACACTGATAAACTCAGACAAACGTTAGAAGCAATTGCTTGAATATGCTTGCGCCTTATGCCGCCAATCCCGACAACTCGTTAGGTCGCCAACATAATGAGCTTCCTTCACCATTAAGGAATGCTTTCCAGCGTGATCGCGACCGTATCATCCACTCCACTGCGTTTCGACGTTTAGAATATAAAACGCAGGTGTTTGTGAATCACGAAGGTGATTTATTTCGCACCCGCTTAACACATAGCTTGGAAGTTGCCCAATTAGCGCGTGGAATAGCCCGCACTCTCAATCTTCACGAAGATTTGACAGAAGCAATTGCACTGGCGCATGACCTTGGACACACCCCTTTCGGTCATGCCGGGCAAGACGCATTAAACGACTGTATGAAAAATTACGGCGGGTTTGAGCATAATCTGCAATCGCTTCGTGTGGTGGATAAACTCGAACAACGCTACGCCGAGTTTGATGGCCTAAACCTCACTTTTGAACTGCGCGAAGGCATTTTAAAACACTGCTCGCTTAAAAATGCCAAGCAATTAGGTGATATTGGCTTGCGTTTTATTGATAAAACCAGTCCAAGTTTAGAGGCGCAAGTTACTAACTTTGCAGATGAAATTGCTTACAACAATCATGATATAGATGATGGTCTGCGCTCCGGCCTAATCAACATTGAGCAATTGCAAAGTGTCGAGCTATTTTCTTCGCAACTCGATTTGGTAAAAAGTTTGCATCCAAAACTCGAGCAAAAACGACTGATTCACGAGACCATACGCCGCATGATCAATGTGCTGGTCGTTGATTTATGTACAAATAGCAGCACTAATATCGGGCAGCTTGATCCCAAGAATATACAAGATATCCGCCAAGCATCCTATTTGGTAGGCTTTAGCGCGCATATAGCCAAGCAGAATTTGGCTTTAAAACAATTTTTACGCAAAAATTTGTACCAGCATTACAAAGTGAATCGTATGAGTGCCAAGGCGGAGCGCATTATCCGTGAACTGTTTACGGGCTTTTCGGCGGATATTGGATTGATGCCGAACGAGTTTCAAGCTTATGCAAAAACGGATAAAGCGCGTGCTGTGGCAGATTATATTGCTGGCATGACCGATAGGTTTGCGATTCGTGAGCATCGCAGACTATTTGCAGTAGAAGAGTATCTTTAATTCGTATTTCACTTCATTGCAGTCATTGTTGTAATTCGGTGTGTTCTACCCAGTGAGCATATAATCGAGCCCATTCATATTGTTGCGCCATTACAACATTTACTTATATCCGTCGGCAAAAGTGACATATTACTTGCCGCAATAAGTGGGTTTTTGGCATACTAAGCGAACCTTCTTAATAAATATATGTAGATTGTTTTATCAATAATTTATAAATGAAGTCTGGGAGAGTTCGCGAACTTTCTCGTTTTTGCAGATTTTAGTTAGTGATAATTAAGATTTCAAAAATGAGGGTATTTTAGTAGTAAATTAAGTAGTATATTTTTAGAAGTAAAACTTTAGAAATAAACTTTAGAATTAAAACTATGGAGATTTATATGAAAACGAAATTAAATTTAGCAGTTGCAGCAGCTTTGTTGGCTGGTGCTTCAAGCGCTAACGCTGGCATCATGATTCCAGCTGGCGATTGGACATTAGACATCGGTGGTATTGTTAATACATACTACACACACACAAGTACAAGCGGTGATCCTCTTGGTTTAGGTGGTGCGACAGAGCGTGGTGATGACTCAGTTTCAAACATCACAACAGGCTTGTTGCCTAACTATCTATCAGTTTCAGGCAAAACTCGCCAAAACGATCTAGATGTTGGTTTCACTATCAGCATTAACCCAGGTTCTTCAACAAAAAATGCAGGTATTCAAACCACACCTAACAACCAAGAAAATCGTCAAGCATTCTTAACATTCGGCGACAAATCATGGGGTTCTATCAAAGTTGGTAAAGACTTAGGTATTTTCGCTTCTGATGCAATTTTAAACGACATGACATTATTAGGTGTTGGTTCTGGCGCTGGTTTATTGGCTGGTAATACAACAACATTAGGTCGTATCGGTACTGGCTTTATGTATGCCGATTGGAAATCACAAATTGCTTACTCATCACCAAACTGGAATGGTTTTAGTTTCACAGCGGGTGTAACACAAGCTTGGAATGCAATTACAACAGCAGGTAATCCATTTGCTAGTGCAGGTAGTATAGGTCGTGGTGGTTCACAACCAGCGTATGAAGCTAAAGCCTCATACGAATGGGCTGGCGACGTAGGTGGTAAAGTATGGACTTCTGCAATGACACAAAAAGTTGAATTTGATGGTACAGCGTTTGGCAGTGAACGTGCAACTGGATGGGACATTGGTGCTACAGTTAACGTAGCTGGTTTTGGTTTAACTGGCTACTATGGTCAAGGCGATGGCATGGGTACAACTGTACAATTGCTTGATGGCTTTGATGCAGCCGGCAATAGCCGTGACTCTGATGACTGGTACGTACAAGGTACATACACCCTTCCAGGTGTTGGTACCAAACTGGGTCTAAGCTACGGTGAATCTACACTTGAAGGCAATGGCATTGATGCATTTGATGATTACGAAAACAGCATGTGGACAGTTGGTGCTTACCATCCATTAACCAAACATTTGAATTTGGTAGCAGAGTATTCACAAGTGGAAACTGAAGTTGACTCAGCAGATGGTAAATCAAAAACTGTTTCATTGGGCGCAATCTTGTTCTTCTAATTTAATACAGGCTTAGTCTGTTTAAATTAGTTTTACAGTTAAACGGCAACTTCGGTTGCCGTTTTTTATTACTTGCCGTTTATAGCCTACATATAATTCTTTGATATACTTTTGTGTGTTGAAATATACGAGTAAATAAGTAAGATGAATTTATACCCTGTCGCCATCATAGAAAATTTTTACGAAGATCCAGCCACGATAAGAAAATTTGCGCTGGCACAAAAATTTACCTATTGCAAAGAAGTGCCCAATATAGAATATGTTTATCCAGGTGGTAGAACGCAAGATTTGTCGATATTAAACAAAAATCTATTCGATAAAATTTGTACAAAACTGGTCTCAGTATTTCACAATGCTGAGCACGATATGATGCGTTGGTTAATTACTACCAGTTTTCAAAGTGTGAGCGAAGAATACAGCCAAGGCGTCA
>JAKFDL010000060.1:0-9565 GCA_036676175.1 Methylotenera sp.
TTAAAGCATGGTCTGAACGCTTTCCAAACAGGTTTTATTTAGAACTGCAACGCACAGCAAACGGCGATCCGGCACAAGAAGCTTTAATTCAGCAAGTTTTAGGTTTAGCCAGCCAGCACGATTTGCCTGTTGTGGCTACGCATCCCATTCAGTTTCTCACGCCAGACGATTTCATGGCGCACGAGGCACGCACCTGTATCGCAGAAGGCTATATGCTAGCTGATAGCCGCCGTCCGAAAAACTTCACACGGGAACAGTATTATAAAACCCAAGCGCAAATGTGTGAGCTGTTTGCCGATATCCCTGAGGCGCTAGCGAATTCGGTAGAGATAGCTAAACGCTGTAATTTAACCATTACATTGGGTAAAAATTATCTCCCTAACTTCCCCACGCCCAATAATGAAAGTTTGGACGCATATTTAATACAGCAATCCCAGCATGGCTTAGAAACGCGCTTATTGGTGTTGTATCCCGACGAGAGCTTGCGCGAGAAAAAACGTGCCGAATATGAGACGCGGTTATTATTTGAATGCAACATCATCAATCAGATGGGATTTGCCGGCTATTTTTTAATCGTAGCTGATTTTATTAACTGGGCGAAACATAATGGAGTCCCAGTGGGTCCTGGGCGTGGCTCTGGTGCGGGTTCTCTGGTAGCGTATAGCTTGAATATTACTGACTTGGATCCGCTGGCTTATAACCTGCTATTTGAGCGATTCTTAAACCCAGACAGGGTTTCCATGCCCGATTTCGACATCGATTTTTGTATGGATGGTCGCGATCGCGTGATTGATTACGTTAAGCAAAAATATGGTTTGGATGCAGTCTCGCAAATTGCCACCTTCGGTACCATGGCGGCCAAAGCGGTGATTCGTGATGTGGGGCGCGTGCTGGATTTACCGTTTAATTTCGTCGATAGCATTGCCAAACTGATTCCTTTAGAGCTGGGAATTACCCTAAGCGCTGCACTAGAAAAAGAGCCGCAACTGCAAGAGAGGCGTGAGTCTGAAGAAGAGGTAGCGCAGCTGCTGGAACTCGCATTGCGCTTAGAAGGCTTGGTGCGCAATGTCGGTATGCACGCAGGTGGCGTACTCATCAGCCCAGGCAAAATATCAGATTTCTCGCCTATTTATTGCCAAGCCGATGGCGGCAGCTTTGTCAGCCAATATGACAAGGATGATGTGGAAGCAGTGGGTCTTGTAAAGTTTGACTTCTTGGGCTTACGTACACTGACAATTTTAGAGTTGGCTTTAAAGAATGCTAATAAACAGCGTGCTACTTTAGGCGAAGCGCCGTTAAGCTTTGAAACGCTACCGTTGAATGATAAAGCTAGCTATAACCTATTAAAGACAGCCAATACCACTGCGGTGTTCCAACTAGAGTCACGCGGCATGAAGGATATGCTTAAGCAAGCCAAGCCAGATTGCTTTGAAGATATTATCGCGCTAGTGGCGCTGTATCGGCCTGGTCCAATGGATCTGATTCCAGACTTTTGCCGACGTAAACATGGTCAGCAACGCGTGGAATATCCGCATCCGGCAACAGAATCAATTCTTAAAGAAACTTACGGCATTGCAGTATACCAAGAGCAGGTGATGCAAATTGCACAGGTGGTGGCGGGCTATAGTTTAGGTGGGGCAGATTTGCTGCGCCGTGCCATGGGCAAAAAGAAAAAAGAAGAGATGGATGCGCAGCGCGCTATTTTTACTGAAGGTGCGCTTAAAAATGGCTTGAATGAACGTCAAGCGACTGAACTATTTGATTTGCTGGAGAAATTTGCCGGTTATGGCTTTAATAAATCGCATGCCGCTGCTTATGCGCTAGTTGCCTACCACACGGCCTACTTAAAAACACATTATCCAGCTGCATTTTTGGCTTCGACCATGTCAGCAGACATGAACAATACCGATAATATCCACCTGTTTTTTGATGATTGTGCACCGAATAAAGTGGAGGTGTTGCCACCCGATATTAACCAAAGTGGTTACCGCTTTGAGCCTTTGAACAATAGCCAAATCTTGTATGGTTTAGGTGCGGTAAAAGGCACAGGGTTAGCAGCGATTGAGGTGATTCTGGCAGCGCGCGCGCAAGATGGGCCATTTAAGAGCTTGTTTGATTTTTGTAACCGCCTGGATTTGCGCAAAGTAAACCGGCGTGTGATTGAATCCCTGATTCGCGCCGGCGCTTTTGATAAACTAGAGCCAAACCGCGCAGCTTTGCTGGCAGGAGTGAGTATGGCTATAAACGTGGCAGAGCAAAGCAATAGCCATGCAGGCCAAAATAGTTTATTCGGGGGCGTGGCAGAGGCTAAACATGAACTCCCGCCCGTGCCTGCCTGGTCGCCAGAACAAGCATTGATAGAAGAGAAGGCAGCGCTGGGCTTTTATTTGAGCGGACATCCGTTTTTAAACGTGAAAGACGATATCAGCCAGTTTGTACGGGGTACATTGGCTGATTTGCAGCCGCAAGAGCAACCCAAGCTGTTGGCCGGCATTGTCACTGGCGTGCGTATACGCATGACACAGCGCGGAAAAATGGCGATTGTGACCATTGATGATGCTGTCTCACGCGTGGATGTGGTGGTTGGCAGTGAGTTATTAAGCCAGTCCGCCGCGCTTATAAAAGAGGACGCGTTGCTGGTTATAGAAGGTCGTGTCAGCCACGATGAGTTTTCTGGCGGCAATCGTGTTAGCGCACGAAAACTGTACGATTTAGCCACTGCGCGCAGCGCGCATGCAAGTATGCTTAAACTCTCTTGCAACGGGCAATCAGATGCGGTGAAACTTACCCATATTTTAAGCGCTTATCGCAGAAGTACATCCCAGCCAGATAAAAAACTCTGTCCAGTTAAAATCGAGTACCATAATGCACAAGGTCAAGCCAGCCTGATGCTAGGCGATGCCTGGCGTGTGGAGCTGAAGGATGAGTTATTACAGCATCTGCGCACATGGTTATCGGTAGATAACGTAAAAATCCTTTATAATTAGTGACGATGTAATTAAACGGTAAATGAACAAGCATGAGTTATAGAAGAGCTACGGACGCAAAAATTAGTTATTTGGATTTTGAACAAGGCATAGCTGAGCTGGAAAAGCGTATTGATGCGCTGCAAGTGTCACATGACGACCACGACCATTTGGATATCAGCAAAGAGCTCGACCAGCTACAGAAAAAAAACAAGAAGATGCTCGAAGACACTTATAGTAATTTAAGTGCTTGGCAGATTTCACAAGTGGCACGCCACCCACAGCGGCCTTATACTTTAGATTATATTCGCGAGTTATTTACCGATTTTGAAGAGCTGCATGGCGACCGTGCCTATGCGGATGACCCGGCGATTGTAGGCGGAATTGCGCGATTTGAAGGCGAGCCAGTAATGGTGATTGGTCATCAAAAGGGCAGAGATGTAAAAGAGCGCCAATATCGTAATTTTGGCATGCCTCGCCCGGAAGGTTACCGTAAGGCCTTGCGATTATTTCGTTTGGCCGAGAAGTTTTATCTACCGATTATTACACTCATCGATACGCCTGGTGCTTATCCGGGCATCGGTGCTGAAGAGCGCGGCCAAAGTGAGGCGATTGCCAAAAATTTATACGTCATGAGTGAGCTTAGAACGCCGATTATTGGCGTGGTGATTGGCGAAGGTGGCTCAGGCGGGGCGTTGGCATTGGGCGTGGTCGATCACCTGATTATGCTGCAGTACTCAACCTATTCAGTCATTTCACCAGAAGGCTGTGCCAGTATTTTGTGGAAAAGTGCTAGCAAGGCGCCAGAAGCCGCTGAAACATTAGCGATTACTGCAGTCAGGTTGAAAGCTTTAGGCTTGGTAGATGTGATTGTTTCTGAGCCATTAGGTGGTGCGCATCGTGATGTGCAGGCGACGATGGACTCTATGCGGCGCATCTTAAAAACCGAGTTGACGGCATTGCAAAAGAAAAATACAGATAAATTAGTGGCTGCACGCTATGAGCGTTTAATGAGCTATGGCAAGTTTAAAGAAACTGCCAGCAAGTAAACCGCCAACCAATAAAAAAGCACTCCTGTCCCAGCAACTACAGGCTTTTTTAGCAGATGTTTTTTTAAGCAGGAGTTTAGTTAATCCTAAATTAGTGCTGGCTTTCAGTGGTGGACTAGATTCTTGTGTACTGTTACATCTGCTGGTTCAAGTCAATAAAATCCTTCCGTTTCAATTATCCGCACAACATGTACATCACGGCTTAAGTCCTAATGCAGATTTATGGGCAAGTACTTGTGAAAATGTCTGCAAGCAGTTAAACGTTCCTTTTGCTACTACCAAAGTGCAAGTCAGCAATCAAGGCTTAGGCTTAGAGGGTGCAGCGCGCCAGGTTAGGTATGAAGCACTATCACAAACCAAAGTTGACTTTATTCTATTAGCCCATCATCAAGACGATCAGGCAGAAACCTTTTTACTGCAACTGGCACGCGGCGCAGGAGTCAAGGGCTTGGCGGGGATGGCAGCAGTCAGTGATAAATTGCTGCGCCCTTTGCTGGATGTACCACGCAAGACTTTGCTGGAATATGCCAAACAACACAGACTGACTTGGGTTGAAGACGAAAGCAACGCCGACAGTAAGTTTGACCGTAATTTTATACGGCATGAAATTCTGCCCGTGCTGGCTCAGCAATATCCTGCAATACGACAAACCATTAGTCGCAGTGCGCAACACATGGCCGAGGCGAATGCTTTGCTCGATGAGATCGCGGCCGCGGATGTGCAAAGCTGTCTACAAGATAAAACGCTGAATTTACGCCAACTGAAACAACTCAGTACACCGCGCATCCACAATGCCCTGCGCTGGTGGCTGCTAGAGAATCAGTGCCATTTGCCAAGCGCCGCACAGTTGCAGCAAATAACCCAGCAATTGTTTAATGCTAAAACTGATGCCACAGTTAAAATTAAAGTCAGCGCTACACATACACTGCAACGCTATCGCGATCGTGCTTTTTTGTTGATGGACAACAGCACGGCACCAGCAATTAATTTGTTGTGGCAGGGCGAAGAAACGCTACATTTGCCCGATGGCACGCAGTTGTTGTTTACTAAGGCGCTTGGCCAAGGGTTCGCCTTAAATCGTGTGCCCAATATCAAGCTGCGTATTAAAAACCGTGAGGGCGGTGAGCGCTTTCGGCCGGAATCAGGGCGTCCTAGTCGTAGTTTAAAAACCATTCTGCAAACTTGCGAAATTCCGCCTTGGCAACGTGCCCAATTGCCACTGATTTTTATGGACGAGACTTTGGTGATGATTCCTAATATTGGCATCGATATTAACTTTAAGGCCCATGCGGATGAAATGGGTTTGCTGGTTCGTTGGCAGAATCAGGTTAATTGAATTTTATTACTGTCGGCTTGCAAGGCTTGTTCTCATAGCATTTTTACGAGTTTTATCCATACGTTTTCCAGTAATTGTGGCTGTGCAGCAGCCGTTGGATGCAAGCCATCAGCTTGAATCAAATCTGGTTTGCCGGCTACCTCATCCAGCAAAAAAGGCACCAATGCGACCCTATATTTTTTAGCTAGGTTATGGTAATTCTCGCTAAACTGGTGGCTATATTTTAGGCCGTAATTTGGCGGGATTTTCATGCCAATCAGCAGTACTTTTGCCTTGGCTTTTTTGGCTTGCTGAATCATAGCCTCTAAATTATTGCTGGTCTCAACTGCACTTAGTCCACGCAGCCCATCATTTCCACCGAGTTCTATCAGCACAATATTGGGTTTATGCTGTTTTAACATATCGGCAAAACGGCTCAAGCCACCGCTGGTAGTTTCACCGCTGATGCTGGCGTTAATCACTTGATAGCCAACTTTTTTCTGGTGCAAGCGTTGTTGCAATAATGCCACCCAGCCCTCATGTTGTGGTATGCCGTAAGCGGCGGATAAACTATCGCCAAAAATAACGATGACAGGGTTAGTTTGTTTAGCATAGGCTGGCAATGCAACCAAAGCGCTTATCAACAGACTAACTGCAGTAAAAATATTCAACAACAAACTAAAACGAGAACGCACTATATGTCACTTTCTGAGTTACTTTCTGAATCTAAATCTGAAAATAAGTTAAATTTAACGCAACAACCTGAAAAAAGTACGCCGACTAAAAGCATCAGCGCTATTTTAGCCACAAATTTAAGCAAACACGTAGTCGATGTCACACATAAAGCTGGTGCAAATAACATTGAAATCTTAAATGGCCTGAATTTACAGGTTGCACAAGGTGAGAGTGTTGCTATTGTCGGGAGTTCAGGTTCAGGAAAATCCACATTGCTAGCATTGCTGGCTGGACTAGATGTGCCGACAGGCGGTGCGGTAGAAGTCGCGGGGAAGCCATTCAGTGCTTTGGATGAAGATGCCCGCGCTGCGGTGCGTGGCGCACAGATGGGTTTCGTGTTCCAGTCGTTTCAACTGTTGCCCACCATGACCGCATTAGAGAACGTGATGTTGCCGATGCAATTGGCTAACAGGAAAGATGCCAAGCAGATGGCAGTGACAACTTTAGAAAAAGTGGGTTTGTCAGAGCGCTTGCAGCATTATCCCAAGCAACTATCAGGTGGCGAACAACAACGTGTGGCAATTGCGCGTGCATTTGCACCACAACCGGCAATTTTATTTGCAGATGAGCCAACCGGTAATTTAGATATCGCTACCGGCGAACGTATTATTGAGCTATTGTTTAGCCTGAACCAGCAAGCCAATACCACCCTTATTTTGGTTACGCACGACGCACAATTGGCGCAGCGTTGTACTCGTAAGTTGATTTTACAAAACGGTCAGTTGAGTGTGGCATGAAGTTAAACTTTAATCTCGCATGGCAGCAATTACGGTCGCAATGGCAAGCTGGTGACTTGCGTGTGCTGGTACTGGCATTGGTGCTGGCGGTGAGCTCAATCACGGCCGTTAATTTTTTCACTAGCCGCATCGCAGCACATTTAAATACCCAAGGCGGCATGCTGCTCGGGGGCGATGCTGTGGTGATTGCTGATCATGCCATTCCTCCGCAATACAGTGCCGATGCCAAACAACACGGCTTGCAAGCCGCATCCACATTAGAGTTTGCCAGCATGGCCATCAAGGCGGACAAAAATATACTCGCTGAAATCAAAGCCCTTGATGATAATTTCCCCTTAATTGGTGATTTTGGCGTGCAGTTTTTGGCAACGCAGTCCGCGCAAGACATTCAAGCTAGACCAGCCAAAGGCGAGGTTTGGGTAGAGCCGCGCTTGGCAAATGCATTAAATTTGAAATTAGGTGACCAGCTTGAACTGGGAGCTAGTACATTTAAAGTGGCCGGGATATTAATGCGGGAGCCTTCGCGTGGTGGTGATATGTTTAGCTTTGCACCACGCGTGATGATGCATATGGATGATGTGCCGGCCACCGAGCTGATTCAATTCGGTAGCCGTGTCAAATACCAATTGGTAGTAGCAGGTGATGCAAATAGACTTAAACAGTTTACTGCGGAAATAACGCCTAATTTGCAACGTGGAGAGCGCTTAGAGGATGTAAAAAAAGCACGGCCAGAGATACGCAGCGCCCTAGATAAAGCAGAAGTTTTTCTGGGTTTGGCCGCGATGGTAAGCGTTGTGCTGGCGGTCGTAGCGATGCTGCTTGCAAGCACGCCCTTTGTGGCGCGCAGTCAAGAAACGGCAGCGCTTTTACGTTGTTTTGGGGCAAGCAAGGCCAGTATCGAACAAATCATGCTAATACAAACCGGCCTGTTAGCCATTATTGGTGGCATTGCAGGTTGCCTGCTTGGATACCTGGTGCAATTTTGGCTGGCACATTTTGCCGGAAAGTTATTTTTAGAAAGCTTACCTGCTCCTGATCTAAGCCCAATTGCAATGGGCTTGCTGTTAAGTTTTGCCATTTTATTTGCTATTATGTTGCCACATATTCGTGCGCTAAAAAACATCCCAACCATTCAAATTTTACGGCGTAATTTTGTGATAATTCCCAGCAAAGTTTGGTTGAATTACTTGCCAGTCGTCATCGTGATTATCTTGCTGATTATATGGATGGCTAAAACGCTTCAACTGGCACTGGCATTTTTGGCGGGTATTTTTGGCATTTGCTTGATTGCAGGTTTGCTGGCCTACGCCCTGGCCTTGTTATTGCATCGTATCAGCCTAAGTAAAAATATTATTAATGCGATTGGCTTGGGGTTAGCTAGTTTAAAGCGACGCTTAGGCTTATCCATAGCCCAGATCATTGGCTTTAGTTTGGGCGCCATGGTATTGATGTTACTGGTAATGATTAAAACCGATCTGATGCAATCATGGCAAGCATCACTTCCCATTGATGCACCCAATCGTTTTATTATTAATATTCAACAGCATCAGGTCGAGCCAGTTAAAGCCTTTATCAACCAGATATCTAATCAAACTAGTCCACAAGTATTTGCCATGATTCGTGGCAGGCTGATAGAGAAAAATGGCCAGCCTATCAGTGCAGAAATGTTTACAGATGACCGTGCAAAACGCTTGGTGTCGCGGGAGTTTAATTTGTCATCGACTGCCGTCATGCAAACCGATAACAAACTGCTAGAGGGCCGCTGGTGGCGCGCCGATGAGGCGGCTGCGCCAGTGCTATCGCTAGAGCTGGACATTGCAGAGGCGTTGAATATTAAACTGGGCGATAAGCTGACTTATGATATTGCGGGCAGTAAGATCACCCTAACGGTGACGAGTATACGCAAAGTAGAGTGGGACAGCATGCGCGCCAATTTTTTTGCGGTGACGCCGCCACAAACCTTAGCTAAATTTAGCGCGAGCTACATGACGGCATTTTATTTGCCCCATAGTCAAGATAACGCGCTCAATCGCATGCTACAGCAGTTCCCCAATTTCACCATAATTGATGTTGCCAGTGTGATGAATCAGGTGCGTGACATTATGAGTAAGCTTGCAACGGCGGTGAGCTTTGTATTTGGCTTCTGTGTGCTGGCTGGTCTTGTTGTATTGTATGCGGCGCTGGTTGCCACACGTACTTCACGCGTGCAAGAAACCGCTTTATTACGCATGCTGGGCGCATCTCGAAAGCAAGTCACACTGACTATGCTGACTGAGTTTATCAGTATTGGCGTAGTTGCCTCAATCGTAGCAGTGGTGGTTGCTAGCGGATTAAGTTTTTATTTAAGCCGTTTCGTATTAGATATTCCATATCAATTTAATTTAATACTGGCGCTAAGCGTGCTGGCAATTGCACTTGTATTAATTCCACTTGCCGCTTGGGGCGTGATTCGTGGTTACCTGAATGTGGCACCAAAACAGTTACTGAACAGTATTTAACACCTTGCTATCTGGTTATATACAACCACCATTGTTGGTTGTATATAACCATGTAATCAGCTTATAATGGCTGCATTAACTAATAGATCTGATTAACTCATTGATCTATTTTGATGTTTTGGCTAATTACCCTTAAGGCACATTCTTTGCATATTCTAACTAGATTTAGCAAAATAATTATCTATACCTAGGGAAGAATATGAATTCAATCAACAAACCACAATCGATGTTACTGGCTGCGCTGGTAGCGAATGCTTTGCCATAC
>JAKFDL010000061.1:0-16511 GCA_036676175.1 Methylotenera sp.
CGTACATTCGAAACAAGGTCTTCAGCTAACTTAGCATCTTCAATGGCCTGTTGCATCGCTAGCCAAGCATAGGCGTGGCCTTTGGCCATAAAACGTAATAATTTACGGTCAATCAACTCTTCAATGTTCAGGTTTTTAATCGAGCCTGCAACATTTGAGCGCAGGCCATGGTCAGCATACTCTTGCTGAAAGCTGATACCAGAGCGGCCTGCATAAAGACTCTCTTTTACCTCATTTTTGTTGTTGCCAAGGCTTGATACAATGCCTAAACCTGTAATTACCACACGACGCATTTCGTGCTCTCCCTAAATCTTAGCTTTTTATTATTCAAAATTAAAAGTTATCTGTTTGAGTAAATAAACCTACGCGTAAATCATTCGCAGCATAAATTTCTCGACCATCTAAAGTCATGGTGGCATCAGCAATCCCCATCACCAATTTTCGCATAATCACCCGTTTTAAATCAATGGTGTAAGTAGCCATTTTAGCCGTTGGCAGCACCTGCCCGCTAAACTTTACCTCGCCAGCACCCAGTGCACGGCCACGTCCCGGGCCACCCGCCCAGCCCAAGTAGAACCCTACCAATTGCCACATTGCATCTAAGCCTAAGCAGCCTGGCATCACAGGGTCTCCAGTAAAATGGCACTCAAAAAACCATAAGTCTGGCGTAATATCTAACTCGGCAATAATTTGTCCGTTACCGTATTTACCACCATCATCAGTAATTTTGACTATGCGATCGAACATCAACATTGGAGGCAACGGCAATTGTGCATTGCCAACACCAAACATTTCGCCTCTACCACATGTTAATAATTCCTCTTTAGTAAAACTTTGTTGTCTAACAATTTTAGGTTGTGTCTGCATTATCTTTATACTTTGAGTAGTTTTAATGATGATTTTTTGTATTTAAGCTATTTTCGCTGGAAAACACTTTTAGCGAAAGTAATATCTGCAATCTATTGTATAAATTGTAGGTATATATTCACTACAAATAAGAGCAATAAACTCAACGACCTGACAAAACTAAAAAAGTCGAGTAGCGGTAATTGGATTACCAATAGCAAATTAATGTTGTAACTTATATTGTTATTGTTGGTATTTATTTCAAGCCATTGTATAGGCTAATTACTTATTTAAATGCAGTCGGGCATGTGCCAAACTGACGTTTGAATGCACGACTAAAATGAGAAAGGTCATTAAACCCCCATTTAAAAGCAATTGTAGACACTGAATGATGATTAAGACTAACGATATCTTTTCGGCATTTTTCTAGTCTGCGCGTCCACACATAGCGCATTAATGACGTATCCTCATCTCTAAATAAATCATTGATATAACGTGCCGATAAATGCGTGCCTGCGGCTATCATTGCTGTATCCAGCATTGAATCTGTCAAATTACGTTCAATAAAATCTTTGATTAATCTAAGTGAAATCGAACGACTGCGTGAAAGATTAAAATTTTGTGGGCGCACTGAAGTTAATGCTAAAGTCAGCAAATCAAGTGATTGCTCGGAGAGCGTGGAAAATTCGATTGCACTCATATTTTCAACCTGACTAGCAGCCGATTGAATAAAACGCGTCGCTACTGCACCCACCCCTGATTTTCCAGAGACTTGCAAGGCAGTGCAGTGTTCAACACCAGCAATCCTGTCGCGCATGACAGTGCGTGGAATAGAGACAAGCAGCTTGGAAAATCCAGTTGAAGATTGAATGCGATGTGGCCTAGTGGCATCATAAATTGCCATATCCCCCGGTTTGAGAAAAACTTCACGCCCATTCTGCTCTAGCAGGTAATTTCCAGAAAGTAAAATGACGGCTAAATAATTATCATGGTTATCTTTATAAGGTTCTCGCGGCAATCGATCAATGGTGAGTCCATACGATTTAATAACTGACAAGCGTAAGTTATCCCATCCATAAAGCATCGTTTCATTAAACAGGTTTCCATTCGCAGGCGGTGTAATCTTAACGCGAGTAAATTCCTGACAAATCATTTCTTGCAACCAATCCCGCCTATCACGTGCCAAAACATCTGCTGTCGAAAGCATTAAGCCTTTTTCTGTGATTTTTTCCTCATTTAAAACTGCCTGACCGGGGATTGTTTCAGTAATTGTTTGCACGTAGTTACTCATAACAACGACCCTTTATGTGATTTATATCCGGCTTCCATATTAAAAGCTGGTGCTACCTATGTAAACCGTCAAAGCACCGTTTCAGTCAAGTTTTTATGCCGTTTAAGCACTGCAACTTAACACTGTCCACCATACACTGCAAAAAATTACAGGTTAAGGAGAACAAATCATGCAGGAAACAGATAAACATGCTGGCAATATCGTACTGATTCGCGGTGCCACCTTGTGGATGCTGATGGCATTGCTACTGGCATGGTGCATGGTGGGTTTGAACTTTGGCGTAACCCCGCTTAAAACATTATTTGCAGGTAAATTCTTGCGCTTACTACAAGCACACATCGATTTTTTATTAATGAGCGCGCTTATTTTGGGTTATTACGCAGCGAAAGTCCCTTTCCCCTGGCATGTGCGCTGGGCAATGGTAATAGGTGCGTTTACCAATTCCAGCTTGTTTCTGCTGCAATCCATTTTCCCCGCGCTTGATCCAACCATGGCTGACAAAGTACCTTCAGTTGGCATCTGGGCGCAAGTTTTTTTAATTTACCTTTTTGCCAGCCTCGTCACTACCAGTTATGGATTTGGCAAAGGTGCAGTGCTGATTCTTAAATCTACCTTTCGAGCATCGTGATACGCTTTTTGCAAAAATGGCAAAACAACTTGAATAGTGAAGTCGTTTTGTTAATAAGTGCGCTAATCATGCTGATAATCGCAATCGAACAACCGTCAATTAATATGATGCGTGTTCAAAAAAATTACCTGTTTGTAGTAGATGTGACACAAAGCATGAATGTACAGGATATGACATGGTCAGGTAAGCCTGTCAGTCGTTTAGAGTATGCCAAGCAACTTTTAAAAGAGTCTATCAAAACACTTCCATGCGACTCCCAAGTGAGCTTGGGGATTTTTTTCAAAACCACTGCCACGCTCCTTTATACGCCTATCGAAACTTGTACTAATTATCATCTGTTATGGGATACGATTGACCATTTAGATTGGCGCATGGCTTCGCAAGGCAATAGTAATATACGTATAGGCTTATTGTCTATCGCCTCACTGCTCGTCACCAGTGATACGATTTCCCAAGTCATATTTCTGACTGATGGGCAAGAAGCACAGCCCCTTAACGTATTTACTAAAACTAGCTTAACAGATTGGCAAGATAAACGTCCATGGCTGATTGTTGGTTTAGGCGGAAATAAACTCACTCCCATTCCAAAACTTGACACCAAAAATGCAATACTTGGCTATTGGTCTACGGATGCTATTAAGCTTAATCCAGCTTCAAACGTGGATGAAGGACACAATGGCGGCAGGGACAATTCAATCGCAACTGAACCTTATGAATATTATTTATCTCGACTAGATGAGGCATACTTAAAAGAATTAGCCGCAGATATTGGTGCGCAATATATCAAAGCAAGCACCTCTGAAAAATTAATAGCCACATTAAACAAACAACCCTCATCCATGCAGTTCCAGGCTAAATTCGCTTTAGACTGGATTTTCGCTTTAATAGCGCTTTTATTGATGGTTATCCTCTATATTCCAGACATCATTTTTAGCCTCCACAAGCGAATTCACCGCCATAAAAAATATAAAATTTATTAAAAGTATACAAACCTGTATACAGCCCAACAATATTCATTTAGTATTACCGTTTATAAGCAATCATAATTCTGTTATTTAATTAACCATTATTTAGGGAAATCTCAATGAGCGACCGTCAATTGGCCGACTGGCGTCAACATGCGCTAACTTTAGAAACCGAAGTGAATAAAGTGGTGGTTGGCCAAGCCAGTCCTATCCGCTTAATTACGACCGCGATTTTTGCACGTGGTCACGTGTTGCTTGAGGGCGACGTGGGTGTGGGTAAAACCACACTGCTGCGCGCTTTCACACGCGGCATTGGTGGCGGTTACCAGCGTATTGAAGGCACCATTGACTTGATGCCTAACGATTTGGTGTATCACACTTATTTAGGTGAAGACGGCAAGCCGCACGTCAGTGCAGGCCCATTACTCATGTCTGGTGAAAACTTGAGTGTGTTTTTCTTTAACGAGATCAACCGCGCGCGCCCACAAGTGCACTCATTACTGTTGCGTGTAATGGCCGAGCGTACTTTGTCTGCATTTAATAAAGAGCATACTTTTCCACACATGATTGTGTTTGCCGACCGCAACCAGGTGGAACGAGAAGAGACATTTGAAATCCCTTCTGCTGCGCGTGACCGCTTCATGATGGAGATTCCGATTGTTGTGCCAAATGACGATACGATTATGTCCAACCTGATGTTTGATACGCGCTTCCATGATGCGGATGCCCTCATTGATACGGTTAAAGCGGATGTGTTGCAGTTTGACCATCTCAATGGCTTCTCTCGCGTGATTCAAAAAAGCGTGACTGCATCGCCTACCTTAGAAAAATACGCGCTTAATTTGTGGAAAGCCACCCGCCAACCAACTGACTACGGCGTAAAAGTCACGAATGTAGACATGAGCCGTCTAGTGCTTGCAGGCGCCAGCCCACGCGGCATGAGCATGATGTTACGTGCGGCACGCGTAAATGCTTGGCTAAATGAGCGCACTGCCATTACGCCAGAAGATATTCACGCTGTATTTCACGCAACGGTCGCACATAGGATTGTGTTTAGCCCTGTGTATGAAATGCGCCGCACCGAGATTGCGCGTGAGATGTTGAGTAATATCGTCAACGCAGTTGCTGCGCCTTAAAAGTTTTAGCAATGTCAATCGAGGATATCAAAGAGTTTAGTTACCATATCGGTTGGCGCAACCGCGGTCGTCACCCTGGCCGCCATTCCAGCACACAGCGCGGCATGGGCATGGAGTTTATTGGGCATACTTCGCTGCTTAATTACCCCGACCCGCGGCGTATTGATTTGCGCCAAACGCTACGCGACCCAATGGAACAAGTCTATGTTAGGCTATTTAACCAAAAAAGTGCTACCCCGGTATTTGTGATATGTGATTTATCCGGCAGCATGAACTTCGGTGCCAAGGAACGTAAAATTCGTAAGGCAGCCGATATCGCCGAGTCAGTGGCGCGATCCGCTACCAGAAACGCCGACCCATTCGGCTTTGTGGGATTTGATGATGTCGTCCGTGAAGACTGGATTAGCACCGCCTCATTCAAATCGCAACGCGCGATTGAACTGGCTGAACGTTTAAAAGAGTACCACCCGCAGCATGTTTCTGGCGCTGGAATTAATGATGTATGGCGTTTTTTGCCGCGTGAGCGCTCGCTGGTGTTTATGATTTCTGATTTCCATATGCCAATGCAGCAGCTTGAGGAATCACTGTCAAATTTAACGCGTCACCATATTGTGCCAGTAGTATTGTGGGATGCTGACGAATACAAAAACCTGCCAGAGTTTGGCATTACCGCCGTCACCGATCCTGAATCGGGCCAGAAACGTACCCTGTTCTTGCGCAAAGGTTATCGCGATAAAATCGTTGATTCGTTTGAAGCGCGCCGTGAAGCCATTTATAAACTATTTATGCAATTTGATATGCCGCCATTTTATGTGGAAGGCGATTTTGATGCCGACATGCTGACCGAATATTTCCACCAATTTGTAGCCGCTTAAACCCAAATCATTATGAAAAAATTACTGCGCAATTTATTACTGACTGTGATGCTAAGCTTAAGCGCAGTTGCCGCTTATGCGTTAGATGTAACGAAGCTACCCGACGTGAAAGACGGCATTGTCAGCATTCAAACCCAAGACCCAGTCAAAGATGTGGGCTATGTGATAGGCGATATCGTGACCCGCCATATCACCTTAACCATTAAAAAACCTTATGTACTGATTGAAGAGTCGCTGCCGATTGTTGGCTACGAAAAAACCTATCGCGGCCAACCGATTGGCGTTTACCTCAGCGCACTTAAACACAGCAAAAAGGATGAAGGCGACCGTGTCGTTCATCAATTAACACTGGATTATCAAATATTCACTTCCAGTGTTGTGGCCAAACGGGCAGCGGTGCTGGCTGAATATCTGCGCTTATTAAACACCGAAACCAAACAAAAAGAAGTTGTGAAATACCGCGTGCCAATGTGGGAGTTTGTAATTTCACCGCTATCAGTCTTTGGCCAGATTAAAGTAGAAGATGATATGAGCCAGTTCAGGGGCCCCCTATTAATTGACGCTAGTCACGAAAACACGCGCTTTAAAATCTTATTAATGCTTTTAGTATTAAGCTTGTTGGGCTTACTTTATATATTGGGTAAAGGTGCTTGGTTGCCACGCATGGGTGGGCCATTTGCTAAAGCTTACCGTACGATTAAAAAGCAAATTGACTCGCCACAGGGCATACAGAACGCGGTATCCAGTATGCACGCTGCTTTAAATACTTCTGCTGGCCATAGTTTATTTACCGACAACTTAGATCTATTTTTGGCTAAAAAACCTGCTTTTGAAGCCATTAAACCAGAAATACAGGAATTTTTTGGCTTATCCAACCAGGTATTTTTTGAGGCTAAAGCTAACCATAAACTTGGTGCTGAACCTATTACTTGGCTTAAACAGTTTTGCCGCCGCTGCCGCGATTGCGAACGCGGCTTGGTTCCAGACGCTTTAAGCACAAAGAAAGTTTAAGCATGGCTTTCTCGCATCCATGGTTTTTATGGTTACTGCCTTTGGCCCTGTTGCCTTTGGTATTTCAACGCGCGCACAGTAAAAACTACTCTTGGTTAGAGATGTTGCCGGCTGATCCATTGTCTGATTTGGTCGGTTGGGTTTTAAAAGCACTTGCAGTGCTTACCCTGCTTTTTATTGTACTGGGCTTAAGTGCACCCCATACCAATCAGCAAGAAATCGAGCGCATTGGTGTAGGAGCTCAAATTGCGCTGGTATTGGATAGAAGCGCCAGCATGGATGACCCTTTTTCCGGCATTGGCAACAATAGTGTGCCCGAAACCAAATCTGCAGCTGCGGCACGTTTGATTACGCAGTTTGTGCAATCGCGCCAAAACGATTTAATGGGCATGATTACGTTTAGCAACTCGGCCATGTATGTGCTGCCGCTAACCGAAAACAAAGAAACCGTGGTGGCTGCAGTCCGCGCTACGGCTGGCAACGCATTATTCCAAACCAACATTGGCAGTGGGCTGACTTCTGGCGCTGGGTTGTTTGAAAAAGTGCCGGATTCAGGCTCTCGTGCCGTGATTTTGTTATCAGATGGCGCTGGCCGTATTGGATCTGACGCGCAGCAAAAAATACGCGACTGGTACGACCGTATGCACATCAGCCTGTATTGGATTGTACTGCGTCAGCCGGGTGGGTTAAGTATATTTGATAAAACTTATAAGCCCGATCCTGACAAAGCCTTACCTGCTGAAATCGAGCTGTACGAGTTTTTCAAGACCATGAAAACGCCCTTCAATGCTTACGAAGCGGAAGACCCGAAAACGCTGCAAACGGCCATTGAAGATATTAATCGCAAAGAAAAAAAACCGATTAAATATTTAGAAAAAATTCCTGGTAAAGATTTATCTAACCTTTGTTTTATATTAGCCGCCTGCATGATTGCATTGTTGCTGGGCGTAAAATACGTCGAGGTCAAAACATGGCACTAAACTTTCCACCAAAACTATCTCGTTTTTTTACCGTAAAAAAACTCACCTGGACATTTACCATTATTGCCTTATTAAGTGCAGCGGGTAGCATTTACACCTATAAGCGTATTCAGCAAATTGAAGCATTTAATAAAGCAATACTGGCGGGTGAGCCGCCAGAAAGCGATCAGGAAAGCTTTGAAGCTAAATTTGCAACTGCCTTATACTTGGCTAAAAAAGAGCGCTATAAAGAATCTATTTTATTGTTTAGTGCACTCATGCCAAAAGCGGCTGACAATAACCAGAAATCAGCGGTGCAATACAATATCGGCAACATTTCGTTTTTGCGTGGATTGGCCATCAACGGTACCAATATGACGGTAAAGGCAGAGGCCGAGTATTTGGTACGCCAAGCGAAAGTGGCTTATATCAACTCTCTCAAATTAGATAATAGCCATTGGGATGCAAAACATAATTTAGACCGCGTATTGGGTATGCTGCCCAACACCCCAACACCAGGGGTAGGTGATGGTGAAAAAGCCGGCCTCATTATGGGCAATGTGCCCGTAGGCTTACCTTAATTGACGCGTTTACCTTAAGATTGGCATGCTTGCCATAATGCTTTGTAAATATTCATGAAAAAACTATTTAATTTTTTACGGCATCGTCGCGATGTTACCCTGCTAGGCGCCGCGCTTATATTGCTGGTGATTGCACTATTTAAGCCGACCATTCCTGTGAAGCGCAACATTTACAGCTATATGCTAGTGGCAGACATTTCGCAGAGCATGAACGTAGTAGATATGCAGCTGAACGGCAAACCTGTGTCACGCATGCAATATCAGCAATATTTGCTGCATCGCATTATTGGCGAAATGCCTTGCGGTACGCAAGTCAGCATCGGCCTGTTTGCTGGTGTGAGCGTAGCCGCACTGTATACCCCGATTGAGGTGTGCCAAAATTTTGCCGCGATTGAAGACACGATTGACCATCTGGACTGGCGCAACGGCTGGTCGGGTAATAGCCGGGTACGTGAAAGCATGGTGACAATGGCCAAGTTAATTCGTAGCTTTCCTGAAACCTCACAAGTGGTCTATTTTAGCGATGGTGAAGAAACGCCTAAACTGCACATCTTTAATACGCGCGATTTAACTGGCTTTCAGGGTGGTAAAGATTGGCTATTAGTGGGCGTTGGCAGTGATAAAGGCACGGCTATTCCTAAGTTAGATGAAAAAAACCAACTCATCGGTTACTGGTCTGCCGAAAGTTTTGCCATGCAGCCTGGCGTTGCGCAAATTGCGCAAGAAAATATCGGCACACGGGAAGATAGCGTAGCGGGTGAAATCAGTGATCGTTATATGTCGCGCTTAGATGAAAAATACCTCATTTCTCTCGCTAAAGAGATTAGTGGTAATTACGTTAACGGCAGTAGCTTGCAGAATGTTCTGGCAGCCATGAAAAAACAGCCGCCTGCACGTCGTGATACCGCTGATTTTGAACTCAAATGGATTATCGCGGGCTTGGCAGGCCTGTTGTTCTTGGCGGCTTATATGCCCAAGCACCCAGTCAGAGAATTAAAAGAAATGCGCAACAGCTTCTTAATGCGCAGAAAGCGTCAATCGTTAACCTCATCTTGATATTGCGCGTTGTGCTGCTTAGCCCAGCGCAACCAAACCCTTAGTCGCCGTACTTGGTCTTCATTTGCAATGTCTTTATTTACCAGAGCTGCCAGCAAAATCACGGGTGGCAATCCCAAACGATAGCCTTTTCGTTGAAAGTTTATAATCGTCAGCTGGGCATGAATAAAGGTGCTTTCCGCCAATGCTGGCTGCAACTGTTGACCGCGCCGGTTGATCAGGCTGAGCTGGCCTTTATTGTTTAGCTCCAATACTTGCCAGGACCAAGGCAGCATCTGCAAAGTATCGCGCAAAACAAAATACAGGCTGCTAGCAATTACCAACAATATCGTCACCAATTTAATAGGGAGTGGAATTGGCACAACTATTAAAATCCAGCAACTGATGATTGAAATTAAACCCTGCAACACCCACATTAAGTGAGAGGGTTTTAATTGAATACGAATAGCTTGGTGTAAAATTGGTTTCATTAACACAAATAATAGGTTGAAACGGGCATGACAGCAACAGCATGGCAACAAAGTTTAGTCGCGCAAGGCGCAATGCTTGAAAATGGCGCTATCACACATTTTGGTGACGTGAAAAATGAACTGACGGCCACAGCAGACGACAATGTGCTGTGTGATTTAAACCATCTAGGTATGCTGGAAATTAGCGGTGCAGATACCGTAACTTTTCTGCAAGGTCAAGTCACTAATGACGTGAAACTGCTCGCGGGTACAAATGCCCACTATTCGGCCTACTGCAACCCCAAAGGCCGCATGCTGGCGTTATTTTTGGCATTTGCACACCATGACCATTTACACCTGCAGTTCAATCGTACACTGCTAGAGCCTATCCTGAAGCGCTTAAAAATGTATGTGATGCGCAGTAAAGTTGAAATTAAAGATGCTTCTGATAGCATGATTAAGTTCGGGATCAATGGCCCACAGGCCGCATCTATACTGGGGCTTGCGTTTAACGAAATCCCTGGCTTCACTAAAGTTGCTAATATGATTCCTGTGCAAGATTACGAACTCGTCAGTTTAGATAACGGTGCCGTTCTTAAGTTACCCAGCATCGGCAATCACGCACGTTTTCAAATTTTCACTGATGCAGAAAATGCGCCCATTATCTGGAATGTACTGAAAACCAAGACTCAATTGGTCGGCAAGCCTTGCTGGGATTGGCTGGAGATTCAAGCCGGAATACCTGATATTGAACCGGCGACACAAGAGCAGTTTGTGCCGCAAATGTTGAATTTAGATATTTTAAATGGCATTAACTTTAAAAAAGGTTGTTACACCGGGCAGGAAATTGTCGCCCGCACCCATTATTTAGGCAGTGTGAAACGCCGTACTTACTTAACGTCTTTAAACACTACACAAGCACCTAGCGCTGGTGAAAAGGTGTTAGATGCAACGCAGAATGAAGTTGGGCAAATCGTTAGAACCGCGCCTAATGCATCCAACGGTTATGATGCGCTGATAGAAATGCGCATAGACGCGCAACAAAGCGGCAATGTGTTTTGGAATAATGTGCTCATTGAAATGAAAGCGCTGCCCTATTTGGTAGAAGCTTAAGGTATTTCTTGTTCAGCAGCTGCGGCTGGTACAGGGTTAGCAGGCTGCATTGGCAGCGGTTGATCAATCACCTGGTAAAACACTTCGTCTTCTTTAATCATGCCCAACTCACTGCGCGCACGCTCTTCAATTGCCGCATTGGCCTGTTTTAAATCACGCACTTCAGCATTCAAGGTTTCATTGCGCTGCTTGTAAGTAGCGTTTTTTTGTTTTTGCTCACTGATTTGCTGGTTAACGTTCCACACCCGCAACCAACTGCCCTTGCCGAGCCACAATGGATATTGCAGCAAGGCAATAAGAATCACAAAAATTAAAGTTAATGCTTTCACTTAAATAATTGGTAAAACGCACCCATCCCTGCATAACTAGAGGCATCACCCAACTCTTCCTCTATCCGTAATAACTGGTTATATTTAGCAATCCGCTCGCTTCGGCAAAGGCTGCCTGTCTTAATTTGCAATGCATTGGTTGCCACTGAAATATCAGCAATCGTCGTATCTTCAGTCTCACCGGAACGATGTGACACCACAGCGGTATAACCTGCGCGTTTGGCCATTTCTATGGTTTGGAAGGTCTCGGTCAACGTACCAATTTGGTTCACTTTAATCAATACTGAATTGGCCACACCACGCTTAATACCTTCGCGCAGAATTTTTGAGTTGGTCACAAACAAGTCATCGCCTACCAATTGAGTGGTTTTACCTAGGCGCTTAGTTAAAATATCCCAGCCATCCCAATCAAATTCGCCCATACCATCTTCGATGCTGATGATGGGGTATTTATCCACCCAAGTCGCTAAATAGTCAGTGAATTGTGCGCTAGATAATGCCAAGCCTTCTGATTCTAAATGGTATTTTCCATTTTTATAAAATTCGGTACTGGCGCAATCCAAGCCCAAATATACATCGCGGCCTGGCTCGTATCCCGCGTCAGAGATAGACTCCATAATCAACTGCAATGCTGCTTCGTTGCTCGGTAAATTAGGCGCAAAGCCGCCCTCATCGCCCACAGTCGTAGCCAAGCCTTTTTTATGCAGGGTTTTCTTAAGTTGGTGAAATATCTCTGCACCACAACGCAATGCCTCGCGGAAAGTAGGTAAGCCAGCAGGAATAATCATAAATTCTTGCATATCTACACTGTTGTCCGCATGCGCACCGCCGTTGATGATATTCATCATTGGCGTTGGCAATTGCATGGAGCCAGAGCCTCCTAAATAGCGATACAAAGGTAAGCCACTCTCCTCGGCTGCAGCGCGCGCGCAGGCCATGGAAACCGCCAAAATTGCATTGGCACCTAAACGGTCTTTGTTTTCTGTACCGTCTAACTCAATCAAAGTTTTATCGATAAAACTTTGTTCTTCGGCATCCAAGCCAATAATCGCTTCTGTGATTTCAGTATTCACATTTTCAACTGCCTGCAACACACCCTTACCTAAGTAGCGGCTTTTGTCGCCATCGCGCAACTCCATCGCCTCTTTGGCGCCTGTCGATGCGCCTGAGGGCACAGCGGCACGGCCAATGACGCCGCTTTCCAGCAGGACATCTGCTTCAATCGTTGGGTTACCGCGTGAATCCATAATTTCGCGGGCGATGATATCTACAATGGCGCTCATGTTTCTTCCTCTAAATGTATATTAATGCTTGTGTTAAAGCGTGCTCTCGATAAAGCCTGCTTTTTTAACCAATTTATCTAAATCCACCAACAAATGCAGTAAATCTTCCATTTTATGCAATGGCCATGCATTGGGGCCATCAGATAAGGCTTTGGCAGGGTCAGGATGCGTTTCCATAAACACCCCTGCGATACCACTGGCCACTGCCGCACGTGCCAGCACCGGCACAAACTCACGCTGACCGCCACTTTTATCGCCTTGCCCGCCAGGTTGTTGTACCGAGTGTGTCGCGTCGAACACCACAGGGCAATTGGTTTCGCGCATAATCGCCAGGCCGCGCATATCAGAGACCAGCGTGTTATAGCCAAAACTGGCGCCACGCTCGCACACCATGATATTGTCCGCACCACCGTTAGCTTCTTTGGCTTTATTCACTACTTGCAGCATGTCGTGCGGCGCTAAAAACTGGCCTTTCTTGATATTGACCGGCTTACCGCTTTTGGCACAGGCCACAATGAAATCAGTCTGTCGGCACAAAAATGCAGGGGTTTGCAGCACATCCACCACTGCCGCTACCGCGCTGACTTGTTCTTCCGTATGCACATCCGTCAACACCGGCACGCCAATCTGGCTGCGCACTTCATCTAGAATTCGCAGACCTTCCTCCAGCCCAAAGCCACGAAATGTTTTGGTCGAGCTGCGGTTAGCTTTGTCGTAAGAAGATTTATAAATAAAAGGCACACCAATGCGCGCGGCCATCTCTTTTAGCTTGCCTGCGGTTTCAATCGCAAACTCACGCGATTCAATCACGCATGGCCCGGCAATCAAAAATAGTGGATGTTCTA
Source organism: Methylotenera sp. (assembly GCA_036676175.1). Classification (GTDB taxonomy): domain Bacteria; phylum Pseudomonadota; class Gammaproteobacteria; order Burkholderiales; family Methylophilaceae; genus Methylotenera_A. The sequence continues at coordinate 13,368 of JAKFDL010000061.1, forward strand.
GGCCAACGTTGAAGTTACATAGCTTCATTCTTTGCCCCTTTATGCTTCAATGCCGCCTCAACATAGGCCTTAAACAAGGGATGACCTGCTCGCGGATTTGACGTGAACTCTGGGTGAAACTGGCACGCTACAAACCAGGGATGCATGGCGCTTGGTAGCTCAATCATCTCGCATAAATCTTCAGTAGGTGTACGCGCAGAAATGACTAAGCCTGCTTTTTTCAATTGCTCAACAAAGTGATTATTCACTTCATAACGATGACGATGGCGCTCATTGACTTGGGTGCCGTAAATACTGGCAGCCAGCGTATCAGCAACCGTAGGACAAGCTTGCGCACCTAAGCGCATGGTGCCGCCAAGATCAGAGTTTTCATCACGCTTTTCAACTTTTCCAGAAGCATCTTGCCACTCATCGATCAAGCCAATCAGTTTGTGTGGCGTATCTGCATTAAATTCAGTACTGTTTGCGTCTTTTAAACCTGCAACGTTACGCGCATATTCAATCACCGCCAATTGCATGCCTAAACAGATACCTAGATACGGAATTTTATTCTCGCGTGCAAATTGAATCGCGGCAATCTTGCCTTCTGTGCCGCGCACACCAAAACCACCGGGGATCAAAATCGCATCCATCTCGGCAAGTTTAGCTGTGCCATTTAGCTCAATGTCTTCGCTATCCATATAGTGAATTTTTACTTTGGATTCTGTATGAATACCTGCGTGAATCAAGGCCTCGGTCAAGGATTTATAAGACTCGGTCAAATCGACATATTTACCGACAAAGGCTACGTCCACCGTATTTTTGGGGTTGGCAAGTGCATGAGAGATTTTTTCCCAGCTAGATAAATCTGCCGCTCTGGCTAGAATATTTAATTTATGGCAGACGATTTCATCGAGCATTTGGTCATGCAATAAGCCAGGAATCTTATAAATAGAGTCTGCATCAATAGCGCTAATGACGGCTTCTGGCGCCACATTGGTAAACAAGGCGATTTTTTTACGCTCATCATCTGGAATATTGCGATCTGCACGACACAATAAAATGTCTGGTTGAATACCGATTTCGCGCAATTCTTTCACCGAGTGTTGCGTTGGTTTGGTTTTTAACTCACCCGCCGCTGCAATCCAAGGCAATAGCGTTAAATGGATATAACAGGCGTTCGTTTTGCCTTCTTCAAAACCCATTTGGCGAATCGCTTCCAAAAACGGCAGTGACTCAATATCGCCTACGGTGCCGCCGACTTCTACAATCGCCACATCGGCGCCTTCAGCCCCGCGCTTAATGTGCGCTTTAATTTCGTCGGTGATGTGGGGAATCACCTGTACAGTTTTGCCAAGATACTCGCCACGGCGCTCTTTCTTGATAACAGATTCGTAAATCTGACCCGTTGTGAAATTGTTGCGTTTGCCCATGCGCTGCGAAATAAAGCGTTCGTAGTGGCCTAAATCCAGGTCCGTTTCTGCGCCGTCGTCGGTCACAAATACCTCACCATGCTGGAAAGGCGACATGGTGCCAGGATCAACGTTGATATAAGGGTCGAGTTTGAGCATGGTCACTTTAATACCACGCGATTCGAGAATTGCACCGAGGCTAGCAGCCGCGATACCTTTGCCTAAAGAGGAGACTACACCGCCAGTGACGAATACATATTTGGTCATAAAACCCTTGAATATTTGTGCACGATTAAATTCGTACAGACGGGAAGTAATTTTACCGCAAAGCCAGTACAATCACCAGTAGAATAACCAGTGAAATCAGGATAAAAAGTCGTTTAAAGCGAATAAAAATCAGAGAGGAAACTGCATTGAAACAATCAAATATCCATTGGGAAGCGGTAGAAGCTGACCCACGTTTTCAGCAACTGCACCGCGATAAAAACCGCTTTTTATGGCGAATGATGTTGTTTGCATTGGTTTTTTACTTTTTACTGCCCATTAGCACAGCCTACTTTCAACACACTTTAAATGTAAAAATTTGGGGCGTCATTAACGTTGGATTGCTGTTTGCGCTGGCACAATTTGTGGTGGCATGGGTCATTGCCGCCATTTACGCCAAGCGCGCCAATACCGAGTTTGACGCACGCGCAAAAGCCTTAGTGGATGAGGCGCACAACATTAAGGGCTTAATGTGAAAATTAAATCTATAAGCAAAATATGTGCAATTTTAATCGGCCTGCAGGCCGCGCCAGTATTTGCTGCTGGCGCGGTTGCAAATGAATATCGCTGGCTCACATTTTTAGTGTTTAGCAGCATTATCGCGGCCACCATGTATATCACCTACTGGGCAAGTAAACGCGTCAAATCTACTGCCGATTTTTATGCCGCTGGCAATGCTATCTCCGGCTTGCAAAATGGCTGGGCGATTGCAGGCGACTATCTCTCAGCCGCTTCATTCTTAGGTATTGCAGGGCTTATTTCTCTGTATGGCTATGATGGGTTTATGTATTCGGTGGGTTTCCTCATGGGTTATATAGCTGTGCTGTTAGTCATCGCCGAGCCTTGCCGTAACATTGGCAAATATACCTTGGGCGATATTTTAGCGTTTCGCAACGACCCCAAAAAAGCTCGGATGGTGGCCGCGCTTTCTACCATCACCGTGTCTATTTTTTACCTCACTGCGCAAATGGTTGGCGGCGGCGTGCTGGTCAAAACACTGATTGGCATCGATTATGAAGTCAGCGTCATCGCAGTCGGCGCGCTCATGCTGGCCTATGTGGTGTTTGGCGGCATGGTGGCCACTACCTATGTGCAAATCGTAAAAGCCATTTTATTGGTGATCGCTTCTTTAGTATTGGTGACATTAGTTTGGCTGCCTTATGGATTCAGCCCGCCTGCATTTTTACAGGCAGTTGTCGATGACCCAAAAATTCAGGCACAGGTCGCTAAATTATTGGGCACAGCCGCCAGCAGCATGAGTGCACAAGAGCTTGGGCAACGCTTTTTAGAACCTGGCTTATTTTTAAAAGACCCGATAGACCAGATTAGCCTTGGCATGGCGTTGGTATTTGGCACCGCAGGTTTACCACATATTTTAATGCGCTTTTTTACCGTGCCAAATGCGCAGGAAGCGCGTAAATCTGTTGTGTGGGCGATGGCGATTATCGGCGGATTTTATGTGCTCACTTTATTTTTGGGCTTTGGTGCG
>JAKFDL010000062.1:0-11016 GCA_036676175.1 Methylotenera sp.
GGGGGTGTGGCATCTGCATTGGATGTGCATCAGGCAGAGGGGGCAAGTGCAAACCTGGCAGCACAGCTCGCAGATCTCACAAGGCTGAGGGCGTTAACTATGCATCAATTGGCTGTGCTGACTGGTGTGTTGGATTTGAATGTAGCGATGGCAGACATCAAGACGTTGCCGATTCCACCAACGCCGCCTGCAGGCTTACCTTCCAGTTTATTAGAAGCACGGCCAGATGTGCGTCAGGCTGAAGAGACTATGATTGCGGCTGATGCGAATATCGGGGTAGCAAAAGCTGCGCTTTACCCAACCATTTCACTGACTGCGAGTTTAGGTGGAGAGAGTCTGGAGTTAGGTGACATCCTTAAATCTGCTTCGCGTATTTGGACTGGTGGCCTAAGTTTGTATCTGCCTATTTTTGATGCGGGCAAGCTCGATGCGCGGGTTGATCAAGCCAGCTCCCAGAAAAAACAAGCATTAGCAGGCTATGAAGGTGCCATACAAAATGCGTTTAGAGAAGTGAATGATGCTTTGGTTAATCTACGACAAAATGCTGAACGTGAAGCTGCACTTGATAGAGGACAACAAGCAGCTAAAAAAGCGCTAGAGGTATCCGAAAATCGCTATAAGTCAGGCTACTCAGCATATTTGGATGTTTTGGACGCGCAACGCGTGTACAACGAAACATCTTTAGCTTTTATTCAAAGTCGTCAAGCAAGATTAGCCGCTACAGTGGAGCTGTTTAAAGCATTAGGTGGTGGTTGGAAGGATGAAGTTAAACAGCAGGCTAAGTCGGATAACTAGTTATTCACCGATTAACCTGGCTTCCGTTTAATTGTTTAATATATGGGGGTGTTAGCGCTATAGGGTAAAGTCAAATGCACATGCGATTCCCTATACATAGCCCTTAGCTACGAATTTAAATGTTAGTTAATTAAAACAGCGGTTTTAGCTAAAACAAAAAAGCGACCTTTACCCAGTCATCACGCGATTCAATTGGGTCTTCTAGCAATATTTGATGTATTTCGCCATTAATGTTGACGTTGCATTGGCTATTTGCATGATAGTGAGTTTTTGGCAATATCAACATTGAAGTATCTGATAAACCAGCTTCAATGGGTAGGTAAATGCCAGAAAAGTAGCCAATATCAGCACTTCCCACTGTACTTTTAGCATTTATCCTGCTTGTTTCCAATACTGTGTCAGCAAAGCGATCAAGGCCATCTTGAGGGCGAGATTGGCTAAGTTGCACCCACATTGGGTGATGAGAGATAATTTCGATGCCTACTCTTAACTGGTTGGCCTGAGTAGGCTTAACTGAGCGTATCATGCCTATGGTAATTTTCGTCGGGTCTTGATCTATCATCAACCCCAGCAGCTTGTTGGGTCTAGCTAAAATATTGGCATATTTATTTACCCTAGTGCCAAATCCGTGCAGGCTTTCGTCTGTAATAATCCAAGTATCAAGTGAGCCGCTATTTACTGTTAGATTGCTATTTTGCCTTAACGTAGTATGTGCCATTAGACGCTCATCTAGCGTGCTACCGTCGCGTGATAATTTCAGGCCGCTGCTAATTTGACCCGCTTGGCGTACTTGATTGCAAATGTCGACAATGCCGGCGTTGACACGTGCGGTCTTAGAGCTTGCTTGGCGAACCGCTTTACGCCGTTGACGCACATAGCCGACTCTTTTCCATTCTTCAATCAGTACAATTAAAGTCTCGTTAAGCTTTTTAGCATGATCTATTTTTGAGAAAGCGAGACTTTGAGGAATTTCACCACGATCTGAAACGGTGGTGGCTATCAGTAATTGTTTTTCCAGCTCATCGAGTTCCCAATAACGGCAGCTATCGCCGGCATAAGCATCGCGCATACGTTTTGCAGGAATGTCTTTATCTAAATCGATAAAAAATAGGTATTGTTCAAGCGTATATTGATTGCTGATGTGCGCACGGGTAAGCAGTGTGGTCAAAATACGTGCAGTAATTTCTACTTGATATTTTTGCATACTTGCTTGCGCTAGCTCACCCAGCATCCAGCACTGTACAAAATTGGCTGACAGCGTGGTTGAAGGAGCTAAGTTAAATAATTCATAAGGGCTATTTAATAGCGAGCGCTGGGCTGCGATTTTGAACAGCATATTCACCTGCAACCACACCTTGGTGGGAGGGTTGGTTTGGCTAAATAAACGCCATTTAACCATGTTAAAAGCAGTATAAAGCGCCCGCGCAATGAGTAAAACCAGCGTGTTATCGGTAGGATGATAAGTAGCTTCTTCGCCTTTCCTGGCATTATTCACTTGAGTACTAAAGGCTTGTTCAATCAGTTTAAGATGAAAAATATAGGATTGTCGACAATAGTTATAACAAGTGTCAAAAATGCTATTTTCAAGCTCAACTTTCATGTTTTCTACATAAGCCAGCTGTGCAGAAAGTTTTTCTAACCTTGGTTGATTGATTGTTTCCAGCTCAAAAATAAAATCAAGTTGCTGTGAAAGCGTAAACGTTTCGCTGGTATCGACGGGATTAAGCAACTGCGTTAATTGCTTGGTAGAAAGTTGTAAAGCCGTCAAGTCATTCAAGTCTTTAAGATCAGCTAACCAGGCTTTATGCTGATTGGATTTTATCAGCGAGGCACTGCCAAAAAATTGCTTTAGAAGGCTTTTCATTGCGAAAAATGCATATTTTGACTAAGTTTTCGTTACTTTAACTAAGTGCTCGTTACAAAGTAATTTAAAATATAATCATAAATCATTGAATAATCAAGTTTAATTTAGTATTAATTTTGTTAGTTACTGTAGATATTGGCTGACTGTAAGTAAATTGCCATCGGGCATTGCATGTTAGAATCACGCTTTTAGGCAAAATTGACACTTGTATATGGTAATTCGCACTCGTTTCGCACCCAGTCCTACGGGTTTTTTACACATTGGCGGCGCGCGCACTGCATTGTTTTCTTGGGCATACGCCAAAAAGCATGGCGGGAAATTTATTCTACGAATTGAAGATACTGATGTAGAGCGTAGCACCCCAGAGGCGGTACAGGCCATTTTAGATGGCATGCACTGGTTAGGGCTGGATTATGACGAAGGCCCGTTCTACCAGATGCAGCGTATGGATACCTACAAAAAGGTGCTACAAACCATGCTGGATAATGGCACGGCTTACCACTGTTATTGCAGCAAGGAGGAATTAGACGCGCTACGCGAGAGCCAGATGCAGCAAGGCCTTAAGCCAAGATATGATGGGCGCTGGCGGCCAGAGGCAGGTAAAACATTGCCTTCAATCCCAACTGGTATTGCACCAACCGTACGTTTTAAAAATCCACAAACTGGTGTGGTGTCTTGGGATGACATGGTGAAAGGCCGCATTGAAATTGCCAATGCAGAATTGGATGATTTAATTATTGCCCGCGCCGATGGTACACCCACTTATAATTTTTGTGTGGTGGTGGATGACTACGAAATGGGCATCACCCAAGTGATTCGCGGTGATGATCATGTGAACAATACGCCACGCCAAATTAATATGTTAATGGCACTAGGTGCCACCATTCCTCAGTATGCACACCTGTCGATGATTTTAGGCGATGACGGGCAAAAGCTTTCCAAGCGCCATGGTGCCGTCAGCGTCATGCAATATCATGAAGATGGTTATTTAAAAGAAGCGGTTTTAAATTATCTGGCTCGCTTGGGCTGGAGTCACGGTGATGCTGAAATTTTTAACATGCAGCAATTTTGCGAATGGTTTGATTTAGACCACATTACGCCATCAGCCGCGCAATTTAATACAGAAAAACTTAACTGGCTGAACGCACATTATATTAAGGAAGCCAATTTGGATGCACTTGCCGAGGACATTTCGACACGCCTGCAGGCTAATCTCCATGCAGATTCTGGGTCGCCTGATTTGAAAAGCGTGTTAAGTCTGTATCGCGAACGTGCCAACAACTTGAATCAACTGGCCAACGATATTGCGTACTTTTATGTGTTGCCACAAGCGAATGCAGCAGATATAGAAAAACATATTACGCCAGAAATTATGCCGGCCATGCAAAAACTGCATCAACAACTTGGCCAGATTGAGTGGACGGCAGAAGCGATTCATCATGCAATCAATGCCGTCGTGACTGAATTTGGTTTGAAGTTCCCTAAGATTGCTATGCCTTTACGCGTGATGCTGACAGGCATCGCGCAGTCGCCAAGCATAGATCAGGTGATGGCGATATTAGGTAAAAAAGAAGTACTGGCAAGAATTCAGCCGTATTTAGATTAAAAAAATAATGTGATAGGCACTTGAAAAGCGAACAAAATGGCGCAATCATAGTCGTATGCAAGTGCTTATTAATTTCCAAATTTGCATAAAGAGTTTCTTAGAAAAGAAGCAACTCCAATTTTATAAAACTACAAGGAGCACAATATGAATAACAAAGGCCAGATGTTACAAGACCCCTTTTTAAATGCGCTAAGAAAAGAACATGTGCAAGTGTCTATTTATTTGGTGAACGGCATTAAGCTGCAAGGCCAGGTGGATTCTTTCGACCAATACGTGATTTTACTTAAAAACACTGTCACGCAGATGGTGTACAAGCATGCGATTTCTACCATTGTGCCAGCACGTGCTGTCAGTATGGTGATGCCAGAGCATCCGGAAGACTAGAGTTTGGCAATTAAACCTTCCGGTTACGGCGAAAATACCTTAGCGAATCCTAGCACCCAAACAATTGCGTCTGATGGCGCAATTGTGCTAGTGAGTATTGATTTTGATGAGACCGATTATGCAGAAAGCCTGCATGAGCTTCGTCAACTGGTCATTTCCGCAGGCATGCAAGTTCGCGCCACCATTGAAGGCAAGCGTAGCGCGCCCGATGCAAAATTATTTATAGGTAGCGGTAAAGCCGATGAGTTGAAGCTGATGTTAGAAGCTAGTGAAACTAATCTGGTCGCTTTCAACCACGATTTAAGCCCATCGCAACAGCGCAATTTAGAACGTTTCTTACAAGCAAAAGTGCTGGATAGAACCGGTTTAATTTTAGATATTTTTGCACAGCGTGCCAAAAGTCACGAGGGTAAATTACAAGTTGAATTAGCGCAGCTAGAACATTTATCGACAAGGTTGGTACGCGGCTGGACCCACTTAGAGCGCCAAAAAGGTGGTATTGGCGTGCGCGGCGGCCCGGGCGAGAAACAATTAGAACTTGATAAGCGTATGATTGGGGTGCGCGTTAAACAATTGCGCGAAAAGCTCGTTAAGCTTAAATTGCAGCGCAGCATGCAGCGTAAATCCCGTAAACGCAGCAATGTAATGACAGTATCGCTAGTGGGTTACACAAATGCTGGAAAATCAACGCTGTTTAATCGGCTGACACAAGCTGGCGTTTACGCAGCGGATCAGCTTTTTGCCACGTTAGATACTACTTCGCGCAAACTATACTTGGGTAATGCGCAATCTGATTACGATGAGCATGGCCAGTATTTAGGTCATAGTGAAGTGGTGATGTCAGACACAGTGGGTTTCATCAAACATTTGCCAACGACTTTAATTGAAGCGTTTGGCGCAACACTAGAAGAAGCTGCGCAAGCCGATTTGCTGTTGCATGTGGTGGATGTGGCTAGCACCAATCGTGATGCGCAAATTGCACAAGTCAACTCAGTCCTTAACGAAATTGGTGCAGCGGATGTACCGCAACTGTTAGTGCTTAATCAAATTGACAGGCTGGACAGTGTTTTAAATGACACAGCAGCAGGCTTTGAAAGAAATGAATATGGTAGAATTTATCAAGTGCGCGTGTCTGCCAAAACGGGAGCAGGCTTAGAGTTTATTAAGCTCGCGTTGTCTGAGCATCAACAGTTATTGAAGAAAATGCGCACAGAAGAAAGTGCGTATGCATAATTTACAAAAATACGTCGGAGTAATAAATGATTAAGCTTCCAGAATTTAAACTTCCATGGTTTGGGCAAAGAAACAATGAAGGCCCGCCTGACTTAGATCAGGTGATGCGTGATATTAGCCAGAAAATAAATAATTTATTTGGGAAAAATGGCGGCGGTAACAATGGCAATCGTCCAACAGATAGTAATGATTTTAACGTTCCCGTTGCGCCAATTATCACCATCATTGTGGCGATTTGGCTAGCGACCGGTTTTTACATCGTCGATCAAGGTTCACTGGGTGTGGTACAACGTTTTGGTAAATATACCACCAACACAGAGCCAGGCCCGCGCTGGCATTGGCCATTTCCCATCGAATCGGTGACAGTTGTGAATATGGAGCAGGTGCGCCGCCTGGAAGTTGGTTATCGCAGCAGTAGCGAAGGTTCTGGCAGTAAAACAAAAGTGCCTAAAGAGGCCTTGATGTTGACAGAAGACGAAAATATTATCGACATGCAAGTGGCGGTGCAGTACAAGCTTAAAAGCGCTAAAGACTATATTTTTAACAATCGTGAAACGGATAAATCCGTGATGTCGGCTGCTGAAACGGCCATTCGTGAAGTGGTTGGGAAAAGTAAACTGGACGATTTGCTACAGAAAGGGTTGCCGGATACCTCTGTGCGCATGCAGTCTATTTTAGATAGCTACAACTCAGGCATTTTAATCACCAGTGTTTCGCGTCAAAAAGGCGCTGCACCGGAGCAAGTAAAAGAAGCGTTTGATGATGTAAACCGGGCTGGCCAAGATTACCAGCGCCAGATTAACCTAGGCCAAGCTTATGCTAATGATGTTATACCTAAAGCGCGCGGTAACGCATCGCGTCTGGCAGCAGAAGCAGCAGGCTATAAGCTAAAAGTAGAAAGTGAAGCCAATGGTAACGCCAGCCGCTTTGAGCAAATATTAACGCAATATAACAAGGCACCTGAAGTGACGCGCAAACGTTTATATTTAGATGCGCAAGAACAAATCATGTCTAGCATCAGTAAAGTCATTGTTGACCAAAAAGGCGGCAACAGCATGCTGTATTTGCCACTGGATAAGCTGTTGGAACAAACTCGAAATACGAGTACTGGTGTTGCTGCCGCAGCTAGTGCGAACAGGGAAGAAGAAGCAGTTGTTGAAGATACGCGCAGCTTGTCGCGTGACCGCTGATTCGTGCCCTTAGATTAAGTTATGCCGAATAGAAAACTGAAGGTAGAGAAAATATGAAAAGCATTGGATTTGGAATTATTGGGTTTTTCGTGGCGCTGCTGCTGCTTACCATGTCGCTATTTATTGTCGACCAGCGTGAATATGCCTTGGTGTTTAGGCTGGGTGAACTGGTGTCGATTAAAAAAGAGCCAGGTTTGTACTTCAAAGTGCCATTGGTTGATGACTTAAAGTTTTTTGAAAAACGTATCGTGACACTGGATTGGGAGCAACCTGCGGAAATTGTGACCAAGGAAAATAAAACTATGACGGTGGATTCGTTTGTTAAATGGCGCATTGTCGATCCTGCTAAATACTATGTTTCTGTAAAAGAGGGTGGTGAAGATGCCGCTGAAGACAGGCTTTCACAGGTAGTCAATGCGGGTTTGCGTGATGAGTTTGGTAAACGCACAGTACGCGAGGTGATAGCGGGCGAACGCAGCGCCATTATGCAAAGCATGCAGATTAGGGCAGATAAGGAAGCGCGTCAAATCGGTATCCAAGTGGTAGATGTGCGCTTGAAGCGCGTCGATTATTCGGAAGATATCTCGAAATCGGTCTATGACCGAATGATTGCAGAGCGTAAACGTATCGCCAACCAATTGCGCTCTGAAGGCTCCGCCGCCTCTGAAAAAATTCGTGCTGATGCCGATAAACAGCGCGAAGTGATTATCGCCGAGGCTTTCCGGGATGCGCAAAAATTAAAAGGTGAGGGCGACGCCAAAGCGGCTGAGATTTACTCGAATGCCTATAATAAAAACCCAGAGTTTTATGCGTTTTATCGTAGCCAGGAAGCCTATAAAAATAGTTTTAAAAGTAAGTCAGACGTGATGGTGTTAGATCCTAGTTCCGAGTTCTTTAAATATATGCGCGGCGCTGGTAAGTAAGTCTAGAGATAAATTGGCCTAAAGAAACTTGGAAGCAACTTGAATACGCTCCTGACCGCGCTGGGGTTAATGCTAATCTTGGAAGGCTTGTTGCCATTTATTGCACCGCAGGCTTGGCGTGAAACCTTTAAACGCATGATAGAACTTAAAGACGGTCAATTAAGGTTTGTTGGGATTATATCCATCCTAGCCGGCTTATTGCTCACGCTGCTTAGTCGCTAGTTTACCGCTTTTGCTTGTATAATGGCGCCTATGCGTAACTGGTTACTTCCCGAATTTATTGAAGACGTGCTGCCCGCCGAGGCGGCGCGTGTTGAACAACTCCGCCGCCATTTGCTTGATTTATTTAAAGTGCATGGCTATCAATATGTGATTCCACCCACGATGGAGTACTTGGAGTCACTCATCACTGGTACTGGGCATGATTTAGATTTGGCTACATTTAAGGTGGTTGATCAACTCACCGGTCGCCTCATGGGTATCCGTGCCGACATGACGCCACAAGCTGCACGCATCGATGCGCACATGTTAAATCAGCAAGGTGTTTGCAGGCTATGTTATGCCGGAACCGTGCTGCGTACCAAGCCAGATGGTCTTGCGCGCACGCGCGAGCCTTTGCAATTGGGCGCCGAGCTGTTTGGCCATGCCGGTATCGAAAGCGATGTCGAGATTCAACGTTTAATGATTAAAGCCTTGCAATTGCTTGGTCTAAAAAAAATACACATTGATTTTAGTCACGTCGCCATTTTTGAAAGCCTGATAAAAGCGGGTAACATCAACGTTGATTTAGAACAAGCCTTGTACGGTGCCTTGCAAAGCAAAGATAAGGCGGCCATCACCAGTTTGGTGAAAGAGTTAGACCCGTCTATTCGGCAAGCCCTACTTAGTTTGACTGAGTTAAATGGTGGCATCAATGTGTTGGATCAAGCATTAAAAACCTTGCCAAAATTGCCAGAGATTACCCAAGCACTGGCTAATTTGAGCGCAGTCGCTAGTAAGCTAAATGATCTAAACGTGAAAATAAGCTTCGATCTGGGCGAGTTGCGTGGTTACCACTACCACAGCGGTATTGTGTTCGCGGCTTATGCTCAAGGCTACACGGGTCCCGTTGCGTTGGGCGGGCGCTATGATGAAGTAGGTGTTGCGTTTGGCCGTGCACGACCAGCCACTGGCTTTAGCATTGATTTGCGCGGCATTGTAGCAACACTGGCGCCTGCGCATTTATCCAAAGCGATTCTAGCCCCTGAGAATAGCGACCCGGTATTGCTGGCTAAGATAGAGACTTTGCGTTCGGAAGGTCTGGTGGTAATTCAGGCATTGCCACACACGCTGATAAGTGCGGCAGAGTTGAATTGCGACAGCGTGTTGGTTATGCGCGACGGCGAATGGCACATAGAAGCGCTCAAACATTAATTAAAAAAGTACAGAACTCAATAAAGTAAAAAGCTATGAATAAAGTTGCAAAAAACGTGGTCGGCCGTAATATTGTAGTGATAGGTACGCAGTGGGGCGATGAAGGCAAAGGCAAAATTGTCGATTGGCTGACCGACCACGCACAAGGCGTAGTGCGCTTTCAGGGCGGGCATAATGCAGGCCATACACTGGTCGTAGGTCAAGGCACTGCACAAAAAATCTATAAGCTTAATTTGGTACCTTCTGGCATTGTGCGTAACGGCGTGAATTGCTACATTGGCAACGGCGTAGTGCTTGATGCAGCGCATCTGCTCAGCGAGATTGAAAGCCTGGAAAAGGGTGGCTTAGAAGTTAAAAGCCGCTTAAAAGTTAGCCCTGGTTGTCCACTGATATTAAGCCACCACGTGGCTTTAGACACGGCGCGTGAAGCCAAGCGTGCTATAAAAATTGGTACCACGGGCAAAGGCATTGGCCCAACTTATGAAGACAAAGTCGCCCGTCGCGCTTTAAGGGTTTACGATCTATTCTATCCAGAACGGTTTGCCGATAAATTGCGCGAAGTAATGGATTATCATAATTTCGTACTCACAAACTATCTTGGTTCTCAAGCGGTTGATTTTAATCAGCAATATGATGCCAGCATGCAGCATGCAGTTGCGCTTAAACCACTTATTTCAGATATTTCTGCTGAGTTATATGCTGCCAATGCGCGAGGCGAGAATTTATTATTCGAAGGCGCACAAGGTACCTTGTTAGATATTGACCACGGTACTTATCCTTATGTGACTTCCAGCAACTGTATAGCTGGCCAAGCCAGTGGCGGTACGGGTGTTGGCGCCAATATGCTGCACTATGTGCTGGGCATCACCAAAGCCTACACCACACGCGTGGGCGGTGGACCATTCCCTAGCGAGTTAGATATTGAATCTGCAAGCTGTCCTGGCAATCAAATGTCGGTCAAAGGCCAAGAAATCGGCACAGTCACCAAAAGAAAAAGAAGGTGCGGTTGGTTTGATGCAGCGGCATTACGTCGTTCTGCCCGTATTAACGGCCTCACAGGGTTGTGTATCACCAAGCTAGATGTACTGGATGGCATTGATGAACTACAAATCTGCACGGGCTATGAGCTAGATGGCAAGACAGTTGATATGTTGCCGATTGGGGCAGATGATGTGGCACGCTGCAAACCAATCTACGAAGTGGTTGCAGGATGGCATGATAATACGTTTGGTGTAAAAACTTGGGAAGGCTTACCAAAAGCCGCTCAGCATTACCTCAAACGCTTAGAAGCCTTATGTGGCGTGCCGATTGCCATTATATCGACGGGGCCGGAGCGCGATGAGACTATTGTCATCGAGCACCCTTTTGCATAGTTTAAAGTAATGCAAAATCAGCGCCTTGCTTGGGCAATTACAGGTTCTGGACATTACCTGCGTGAGTCGCTCAGGATATTGCAGGGGCTTGAAAATGTGGATGTTTTTTTAAGTAAAGCCGCTACTGAGATTATCAAGCAATATGGCTTCCAAGCTGAGTTAGACGCAACAGGCCACAAAGTTTACCAAGACAAAACCGCCAGTAGCGTACCAGTAGAGCTGTTTTATACAGGTA
>JAKFDL010000063.1:0-12639 GCA_036676175.1 Methylotenera sp.
TGCATCAATCACAGACACTTTGTTTTCGCCCCAACTGGCAGCCAGTACTAATTTATTGGCGGCATCGTAGCTGATGCCTTCAGGTGTCATGCCCACATCAATGAGCGCAATTTGTGTGTATGTGGTTAAATCAATTACTGAGACGGCATCATCTTGCGTATTGGTGACATACAAGGTTTTATTATCACTGCTAGGTATTGCGCAATAGGGATGTTCACCTACTTTTATTTTAGTTTGTGCCCAGGTTTGGGTGTTAATTGCAGCCACGGTGTTTTCATATACATTGACCACATACAGCATGTCTTTGTTGATAGACAGCCCAAACGGGTGTGTGCCAACTGAAATGCGTTTAGAAACCGTAAGATTTTTCGTATTAATGATCACTACTTCGTTACTATCGCGTGCAGCAACATATAGGGTTTTGCTATCCGCGCTGACTACCAAACCTGCGGGTGCCTTGGCGACTATCACCTCGCGCCTTTGGCTGTAATTAGCTGTGTTAATCGCAATGATACGGTCGCTAAACCAATCTGCCACATACAGCGTGTTGTGGTCAGGTGCTATGGCGAGTCCTACTGGTGAGCCTGGCAGGGCAATGCTTTCTATTACTTGGTTGCTTTCAGTGTCAATGACTGAAATATTATTGCTTTCTACATTACTGATAAACACGCGCTTTAATTTGTCAGAGCCTGCCACGCCAACTGGCGCTTTGCCTACTTTGATGGTGCTGATAACTTTGTTTTGTTTGATATCGATGACTGAAACCGTGTCATCACCCTGGTTAGTGATGTAAGCCATGCTGCTGGGCTTGGATGCTGGCGTACATGCACATAGAGTTAAAAACAGAATCACGCTAAATTTTTTCATGCTTAACATTGTAGATACAAATACAGGCTTTCCCAAATACAGCTTTCAATCGTGCCTAAAATATGAAAAAATGGTGCTAAATAGTTTAGGTGCAGCAAAATGTTAGATCGTGATGGATATCGCCCCAATGTGGGCATTATTCTTTGCAACTCACACAACCAGGTTTTTTGGGGTAAACGAATACGAGAGCATGCTTGGCAGTTTCCGCAAGGCGGAATTAATTACGGTGAAAGCCCAGAGCAGGCAATGTATCGGGAGTTGATGGAAGAAATTGGTTTAGAGCCAAAACACGTGCAGATTTTAGGTCGCACGCGTGATTGGTTGCGCTATGAGGTGCCTAGCAGCTGGGTAAAACGTGAATGGCGCGGCAGCTACAAAGGTCAAAAACAAATCTGGTATTTGTTGCGCATGGTTGGCCGAGATACGGATGTCTCATTGCGCGCCAGTGAGCATCCTGAGTTCGATGCATGGCGCTGGAGCGATTACTGGGTGCCGCTAGAAGATGTGATTGAGTTTAAACGCGAGGTGTATAAATCGGCGTTGAATGAACTATCAACGCATTTACATCATAAAGGTTTAGGTGGTAAAGACTTGAGTCACACGGCTAAACCTGCAAGTAAAAACCCCGTGCACTCCAAATAAAGTGAGCGCCAAATAACCAACTATTTGGCGCTCATCATTTCGCCCAGTTTTATCGTGCGCGCTGGTTGCCAGTCTGGATTAAATTGCAACTTACCTTTTTCAAATAGCATCACGACGGTGCTGCCTAGCAAAAAACGTCCCATTTCATCGCCTTGTTTTAAAGTGATGTTTTCATAATTCCAACTGCGTATTTGCTTGGAGCGTGGCGGGTTGATAATGCCATTAGGCGCGCCGGTATCTTCTTGGTGCCAAACTGTTGCCATGCTACCCACTATCGTTGCCCCCACCAGTACCATTACAAACGTGCCGTGCTGGGCTGATTCAAATTCACACACCACGCGTTCATTGCGCGCGAATAAATTAGGCACATTGGCTGCAGTGGTGGGGTTGACCGAGAATAAGTCACCTGGCACATATGTCATACTTTTAAGCTTGCCATCGCAGGGCATGTGAATGCGGTGATAATCTTTGGGACTTAAATACAGGCATGCAAAATACCCATTCTCAAATTTAGTGGCTAATTCTTTCTGTCCTGCAACTAATGCAAGCGTTGAATAATTATGGCCTTTTGCTTGAAAAATTTGGTCTTGGTTAATACCCCCAAATTGACTAATCGCACCATCGACCGGACATATAAAATCTGCTTTTGCCAGTGGACGTGCATCAGTCTTTAAAGGCCGAGTAAAAAAATCGTTAAACGTTTTGTAGCTGGAAATATTTGAATTAGCCGCTTCAGCCATATTTACCTGATAGCGTTTTACAAACCAACTAATTACCGCTGTGGTAAGCACGTCTGCCTCGAGATTGGCGAGTAAGCCTGCAATCCTTGTTAGTGCTTGCTTGGGGAGTAGGTGTTGTAAGATGATAGCAATGGGCACACAAATCCTTTAATAAAAAAGGGCAAAACGTGATGCGTTTCGCCCTTTATTTTACTTGATGCTGATTAGTTCTTTGTCTGATCTACCAATTTGTTTTTGGCAATCCAAGGCATCATGGCGCGCAATTGACTGCCTACTTGTTCAATCGGGTGTGCTGCATTTAAGCGGCGGCGGGCTACCATTTCTGGATAGTTGGTACGACCTTCTAAAATGAATTGCTTAGCATAACTGCCGTTTTGGATATTTGCTAAACATTCTTTCATGGCAGCACGTGCTTGGTCGCTAATTACTTTAGGACCTGTGACATACTCGCCATACTCTGCATTGTTGCTGATGGAGTAATTCATATTAGCAATGCCGCCTTCGTACATCAAATCTACAATCAATTTAAGCTCGTGCAAGCACTCAAAGTAGGCCATCTCCGGGGCGTAGCCTGCTTCGGTCAGTGTTTCAAAGCCGGCTTTTACCAACTCCACTGCACCACCACATAACACGGCTTGCTCACCAAATAAATCGGTCTCGGTTTCTTCGCGGAAATCAGTTTCAATCACGCCGCCTTTGGTACCGCCATTAGCCGCTGCGTAAGATAAAGCGATTTCTTTCGCTTTGCCAGAAGTGTTTTGGTACACAGCGATTAACGTAGGGACGCCGCCGCCTTTAAGGTATTCAGAGCGCACTGTGTGGCCTGGGCCTTTTGGTGCAATCATGATGACATCTAAATCTGCGCGTGGCACGATTTGGTTGTAATGAATGTTAAAACCGTGTGCAAACGCCACTGCCGCGCCTTTTTTCAAATTAGGTGCAACTTCAGCGTGGTAAATGCCAGCCATCGTTTCATCAGGCAATAACACCATCACTACATCTGCTTCTTTCACGGCATCTGCAATATCCATCACTTTGTGACCAGAGTTAACAGCTTTAGCCCATGAGCTACCTTCTTTACGTAAACCCACCGTCACTGTTGCGCCGCTATCCTTTAAGTTAGCAGCATGTGCGTGACCTTGCGAGCCATAGCCGACGATGGTGACCTTTTTGCCTTTGATGATACTTAGGTCTGCGTCTTTGTCGTAATAAACTTTCATTTCTTATCCTTATAAATACAAATACTTAATTAAATTATAGTTTCAAAATTCTATCACCACGACCAATACCCGATGCGCCCGTGCGCACAGTTTCTAAAATCGCGGTGGTATCTAAGCTTTCGATAAAAGCATCTAACTTGCTGCCAGAGCCGGTAAGCTCTATGGTAAAACTGCCATCAGCCACATCAATGATGCGGCCACGGAATATATCGCACATACGTTTCATTTCATCGCGATGTTGCGCGGTGGCTTTTACTTTCACCAGCATCAACTCACGTTCAATAAATTTGCCATCGTTTAAATCCAGCACCTTAATCACATCGATTAGTTTATTCAGCTGTTTGATAATCTGCTCAATCACTTCATCCGAACCGCTGGTCACAATAGTCATGCGTGACATAGTGTGGTCTTCCGTCGCGGCAACCGTAAGTGATTCAATGTTATAGCCGCGCGCCGAGAATAAGCCAGCCACACGCGAAAGTGCGCCAGCTTCGTTTTCGATAAGGATAGAAATAATGTGTTTCATTATTTGGCTCCCGTTTTCTCGTCGCCCAGTATCATCTCTGAAATACCGCGGCCGTTTTCTACCATGGGAAATACATTTTCAGATTGCTCAGTGATGAAGTCCATAAATACAAATTTATCTTTTTTCGCAAAGGCCTCTTTTAATGCGCCTTCAACATCGCCTGGCTTAGTAATCTGCATGCCAACATGGCCATATGATTCTGCTAATTTAACAAAATCAGGCAAGCTATCCATGTACGACTCTGAATAGCGGTTTTGGTAAAAAAACTCTTGCCATTGGCGCACCATGCCAAGATAGCGATTGTTGAGCAAAATCACTTTAATCGGCAGGCCATATTGCGCACAGGTTGAAAGCTCCTGAATATTCATTTGAATACTGCCTTCACCGGTAACACAGGCAACTTGTGCGTTTTTATCCGCGAATTGGCAACCCATGGCGTACGGCAAGCCTACGCCCATGGTGCCCAAGCCGCCAGAGTTAATCCAGCGACGTGGCTTATCAAACTTATAATATTGTGCCGCCCACATCTGATGTTGACCGACGTCAGAGGTCACATAAGCATCGCCTTTAGTGACTTCCCAAAGTTTTTCAATCACATATTGCGGTTTAATCACAGTATCTGACATTTCATAGCGGCCGCCATGTACTTTGCGCCACTCATTTATTTGCGCCCACCAGTCAGTAATATCACTCTTAGCAGATTTGCTTGCGTCTTTAAGTTCTAAGGCAAGCAACTCGTTCATTTCTGCCAATACTGCCTGCACATGCCCCACAATAGGGACATCTACGCGTACGCGTTTTGATATGCTCGATGGATCAACATCGATATGAATAATCGTACGTTTTTGGCTTAAAAAATGCTTAGGATTGCCAATCACACGGTCATCAAAACGCGCACCCACTGCAATGAGAACATCACAGTTTTGCATGGCCATATTGGCTTCATAGGTTCCGTGCATGCCTAGCATCCCCACAAACTGTGGGTCACTGGCCGGGTAGCCGCCCAAGCCCATTAAGGTGTTGGTGACTGGATAGCCCAGTGTGCGTGCAAGCTTTACCAGTTCGGGCGCGCCATTGCCTAGCACTAAGCCGCCGCCTGTGTAGATCATGGGGCGTTTGGCTTCTAACAATAACTTAATGGCTTTTTTAATCTGCCCGCTATGGCCTTTAAGCACTGGGTTGTATGAACGCATTTCAACAGATTTCGGGTAAAGAAAGCTGGCTTTGTGCGCGGTAATATCTTTTGGAATATCCACAACAACCGGACCAGGCCTGCCAGTAGCCGCGATATAAAAGGCTTTTTTCATGGTTTCGGCAATGTCGCGTACATCTTTAACCAAGAAATTGTGCTTAACACATGGTCTAGTTACGCCCACCATATCGACTTCTTGGAACGCATCCAAGCCAATGGCGGGCACAGGTACTTGACCGCTAATAACAACCAAGGGAATTGAGTCCATATAGGCGGTGGCAATGCCGGTAATTGCATTAGTGGCACCAGGTCCGCTGGTAACAAGCGCAACGCCAACTTCGCCAGTAGCGCGGCTAAACGCATCGGCCGCATGTACAGCCGCTTGCTCATGACGCACTAAAATGTGCTTAAAACCATTTTGCTTATAAATTTCGTCGTAGATATGCAGTACTGCGCCGCCGGGGTAACCGAATACAAATTTAACTTTTTCTTCGTTTAAGCAGCGAATAACAATTTCAGCACCGCTAATTTCATTATGCGATGTTTTTTTATGTGAAGCATCTAAGCTCTCACTATGAGTTTGCGCGCTAACGGGATTAACTATCGCGTTTTTGGACGATATTGCCATAAAACCTTGAATTAATAAGAAATAATAATGAACCCTAAACATTAACCGTTTAGCGGCATTTGGTCAAGGTTGAGGTGCGCTAATAATATATAAATGAATAGGTTGACATCTTAAACAAGAATCATTATCATTTGCACTTAGATTAATTAACGGTAATGATATGCAAATTCAAACTGTAAGTGCAAGCAAGCATAGTGTGCTATTTGACCCTGAGCTGCCGACCGCGAAAGAGGTAATGGCTGCGATGTGCTGTGTAACCACACAATATGCTTTGAACCCAACTTTGGACATGGCTAAATCTGCATCCAGCTTGGCCCACAAGCTGACCGCTCCTGAATATGCAGAAACTAAACTCATTGTCGAAATTGCCAGACGCATGGTGCTGCAGTGGGATGAGGTGTTGCGCGAGCACATGTATATAGAAACACAATTAATGCCCGCTAACAACACGGTTCAATAAGCCTAAGCAATTAAAGCTTGTGCAATAAAACTTAAGCATTAGAAAAACCCAAAAATTAAAAAATAGAAATAATTTTAGGAATATTTAAAGATGTCGAGACTAATAGGACCAAGAATAAAAATAATGCGTGCACTAGGTGTTGATTTGCCTGGGCTTTCACGTAAGACGATTGAAGCGCGCCCGTTTCCACCTGGCCAACATGGTAATAAGGCATCACGCAAACGTCGCTCTGATTTTGGCGTTAAATTGCAGGAAAAACAAAAAATCCGTTTTAACTATGGCCTTACGGAGACTCAAATGCGTCGGTTGATTCTGGATGCGCGTAAAGGTAAAGAGCCCACAGGCGAGCGCTTACTGCAGCTGCTTGAGCGCCGGTTCGACAACGTGGTGTTCAGAGCCGGCTATGCGCCTACGGTAATCGCGGCACGTCAATTGGTGAGTCATGGTCATTTAATGTTAAACGGCAAAGCTGCAAATATTCCTTCAATACGCCTCAACATTGGCGATGAAGTTAGTATTAAAGTTAAAAGTAAAAATATCCCAATGCTGGTTGAAACTATCAAAAACCCAGCGTTAACGCGTCCTGAGTGGATGAGTTGGGATGAAGGTACGCAAGCGGCAAAAATTGCACATTTGCCTGCCATTGAAGATGTGCCGTTTCCTGTAGATGTGCAGCAGGTAGTTGAGTATTACGCCAACCGTGTTTAATTCTATTGAATTTTACGTTTGGTAAATGAATTTAGCGGATCCCAAACATGCGCTAAATGTTGTAAATGCACATCAAGTATTGTTAAGACGCTTGACCGTGCATCTCCTTGATCATGTGAATGGTCTTTTGGCCGCATTAAGCGCTAACGCTTATGTCAGTCGGCCGCTTTTTTAGGCTAGTTTTATTAGGTTAATAGTGATGAAAATTATTACGCATTTACCGGCCAAAGAACACATGAATTTTGATGTGGCGATAGTGGCTGAGCAAAAGCCAAATTGCGATATCAAGTTGTCGCGCGTCAGGCGTTTGACTACGCGCCAACTATTTACTGATGCAAAAGAAGTGATGATTGAACATTTAAATGAAACCTATGTTTTGCGTATTACCAAGCAAAACAAACTCATTTTAACAAAATAGAGGCAACACGCATGATTCCTAAAAATCAGCACGCTCGATTGTTACTTGCAAAAAATACTGCAGGTGCCATTGCGTTTTGCGAAGCTTGCGATGTGGTAGAAATGGAATTTGGTGCTATCAGTTTGCGCATTGATGCGGAGTCTTTAGAAGCGCTGAGCCTGTTGTTGAAAGATGCCAGCACCCGCCTGAATTACTATCGCCTAGAAAGTGCCAGCACAATGCAGCAACAAACTGCTGGTTTAAGTGTGCATTAATAAATATGACTAGTCAAACCTCTACCGTAATTGATATTTTTACACAGAAAAATGTAGCGAGTGATGCTGCTTATGCGGCTACTTTGCCAATTAAAAAACGCAATCTCGATAACCTGCCCTTACAAGTTGCGGTGCTGGCTAACCACCCTAAAGAGAAAAGGCAATCAACATGGCTAACCATTGCAGTGGTATTTTTTGGCCATGCGTTGGCGGTCTATACGTTAAGTATGCAGAAGCCAGTAGAGAAAATACAAGCTAACCTAGCAAAACCGATGATGGTGAGCATTATTGCACCACCCTCACCAGAGCCCGAGTTCGTGCCAATCGTTGAACCGCCAAAGCCTGAGCCTAAGCCAATTGTAAAGCCGAAAAAAGTGGTAGAGAAAATTCTTCCGATTGAAAAACCGGTAGAGCGTTTAGTAGAAGCCACCACAGAGCTACCTAAAGAGGAGCCAGTAACCCCGCCAAAAGCTGCACCACTAATTGCGGCTGAGCCAGCTAAAGCACCTGAAAAAGTGGAGCCAGTGGTTGAAGATAAAATTGAGCCACCCAAATTTGGCGTATCTTACTTAAACAATCCTGCACCAGATTACCCTGCACTATCAAGGCGCAAAGGTGAAGAAGGCCGAGTATTAATGAAAGTACTTGTATCTGCGGAGGGTGCAGCAGAAGAGGTGCAGATTGAACAAAGTAGCGGTTCTGACCGATTAGACAGTGCCGCGGTGAGTGCGGTTAAGCGTTGGCGTTTTATTCCTGCTAAAAGTAACAATCAGCCATTAAGCGCCTATGTGCTAGTTCCGATAAAGTTTTCACTCGATCGTTAAGTATAGCCTAAACAGATATTAAGCAAATTACACTAAATCAATAATTATTTAAGGAGTCCTCATGCAACCCACCGAATTTAATAGTCTCGCTTTTATTATGCAAGGCGGCTTTGTGTCCATCGCTGTTGCCGTCATTTTGCTGGTGATGTCCGTTGCCAGTTGGTATTTTATGCTAGTAAAAACCGTGCAAGTTTTAAAAACAAAAGGCTCTATCAAGCTATATATGGCAGAGTTCTGGGCAGCACCAAATTTGCATACCGCAATCAACAGTATCAAAATTGATTCGCCTGCACACCAATTGGCAACTAACGCGTTCGATGCCGCGCACCATCATCAAACACATGCTGCAAAAAACCTGGCAGAGTCTTGCAGCTATGATGAGTTTGTAGCGCGTAGCATGCGCCGTAGCTTAAGCCAAACCACTACGCAACTTGATGCGGGCTTATCGGTATTGGCCTCGGTTGGGAGTGTTTCACCATTTGTTGGGTTATTTGGCACGGTATGGGGCATTTATCACGCACTTGCTTCCATTAGCGCCAGCGGTCAAGCCACGTTAGATAAAGTAGCAGGGCCAGTCGGTGAGGCGCTGATTATGACGGCGATTGGCCTGGCAGTGGCGATTCCTGCGGTGTTGGCTTACAACGCGTTTGTAAAACAGAACCGCATAATTACTACGATGCTAGATACTTTTGCCCAGGATTTGCATACCTTGCTCACCACAGGCGCACCGCTGGTCGTTAAAAACCAAAAATACAAGCAAGCAAAAAAAATGAATGTGGTACAAACGAGTAAGCCAGTAGGAGCAGCAGTATGATTGGTGGCCATTCATTCACGAGCGATTCCTCGCTAAATTCACACACACAACCCATGAGCGAAATCAATACCACACCTTTAGTAGATGTGATGTTGGTGCTGTTGGTGATATTTATTATCACTGCTCCATTGTTAACACATGCGGTAAAGATTGATTTGCCGCAAGCCACCAGCCAGCCGCTGCCAGACAAGCCTGAAGTGATTTCACTATCCATTGACGGTACAGGTAAAACCTACTGGAATGATACGCCTTTGGTACAAGGTGAATTAAAGCAAAAATTATTGCAAATTGCCGAGCAAAAACCGCAGCCAGAGTTGAACATCCGTGCCGATAAAGAAACACGCTATCAAATTTTGGCTGAAGTAATGGCCGATGCACAGAACGCAGGAGTGACTAAACTAGGTTTTGTCAGCGAGCCAAATTAATTTCTTTTAGCACACGAGCGAAATAATCTGCTCTGCAATTCTATATCCATGCGGGCTGCGGAGCATTGGTTTGAATTAGGATTTTTTAAAAGAGCTAATTATAGAAAATTTTTACTGTAGTTTCTTTGTGGTTTTTTTAACAAAAAATTTTTAAGTAATTGCACGACTAGACAAATTGTATGCATGTTGGATTGATTTATTGAATGATAATAGTTATCATTAACATGTACTGATTAATCAATTTAATAATATAGCCAACGAGTATCACTCCTGTAGCCAATAGTTTTTATTTAGGGAGTTTTACTATGCATGGTTGTTATAAAAACAGTTTCCATAAAAAATCGATTTATTTAGCGGTTGTGCTGGCTGTGCAAGCTGGTGTAACTATGGCAGAGGAAGCGGCGCCGGTGATTGAAGTGCCAGCACCAGAGACCAAGGTCGAAGAGTTAGATGAGGTTGCAGTTAAATCTAAAATAGTGGCACCAAAAGATCGCTATCAAGCCACTAAGACGCGTGTAGGTAAGACGCTACAAGACCCACATGATGTCCCCCAAGCCGTTACAACAGTCACAAGCCAACTCATGCAAGATCAACAAATAAGCTCATTACGTGAGGCGTTGCGCAATGTCTCAGGTTTAACATTCAACGCCGCAGAAGGCGGTCGTGGTGGCGACAATTTCAACTTGCGTGGTTTTTATACTTTTGGTGATATTTATCTAGACGGCATTCGTGATACTGCTCAATATTATCGTGAAACGTTCAACTTAGAGCAGGTCGATGTGTTGCGTGGTTCGGCGGCGATGTTGTTTGGGCGCGGTCAAGCGGGTGGTGTTATTAACCAAGTCACTAAAATGGCTGAACTTAATGATAACAATGCTATTACTGGCAGTGTTGGCGAAGAAGACTATCATCAAATGACTGGCGACTTTAATAAGCAATTAGGGGAAACCGTTGCTATTCGGGTTAATGTGATGGACCGTCACGATGAGTCTTATCGTGAGAATCCTGCCACTGGCGACCATCCAGAAACGGATAGATCAGGAGTCGCTGTGAGTTTTGGCGCAGGAATCGGCACCGACAATGAGTTCTTCTTAAATCATGTCTATACCCAAACCCGAGATGTACCTGATTTTGGTATTTCCTTCTTTAATAAAAGGCCAATTGACCGCACTGTAGCTACTGGCAAGATAGATGACTCAACATTTTATGGTGGCGATCGAAATTTTGATGACAGTGATGTTCGCGTGACCACAGGGATTTTTACGCATAAATTTTCAGAAGATACACAAATTCATACCACGCTAAGAAGCGGAAGTTATCAACGTGCTTATTGGGCCAAAACGCCTAATGCCAATGCTATTCCTACCGAAGCGATGAATATTGGTGGTAATCAAGTACGTAAATTAGATTACGACACGCTAGCCCTGCAGTCAGACTTTAGCACTGAGTTTGACTTGGCTGGTATGAAGCACAAAGTGGTGACCGGGGTAGAATATCTCAAAGAAGACCTCTTTCGTGTCGCCTTGAGAAATTTAGGAACGGCAGCAAACCCAGATTACACGCAAAGTCAGGTGACGGGTACCCCTATTAAATTTGATGCAGATAGTTATGCCGTTTTTGCCCAAGATTCGATTGAGTTTATTCCAAACTGGGAAGTGCTGGTTGGCGTCCGTCGTGATAAGTTGAAAGCAACTTATTCAAGTGTTACAGCTCCTGAATTAAAATATTACGAAACGAGTTATCGTACTGGCCTATCTTGGCACCAAACCCCAGATAGCCATTATTATGCAAGTTGGAGCGATTCGTTTAGCCCAACTGCAGACTTGTACCAGTTGACCATCATTCCACAGAAGCCAGAAAGAAGTAACACGATAGAGGTAGGTGCCAAATGGTTATTTATGGATGGCGATTTGTCTTTCCGTACCGCGTTGTACAGAACAACTAAAAATTGGGAACGTAATACCGACGTGGAGGCGACGTCAGCGGTGCTGACTAAAAAACGCCGTACGGATGGTTTAGAATTTGAGGTTGCGGGGAATGTTACAGACAATTGGGAAGTATTTGGTGGCTTATCCTTTATGGATGCCAAAATATTGGAAGTTGCTGAGAATTATAATGCTCTAGGTGTCTTGACTGTTGCAGATGCGAGGCTAAAAGGAGAGCGCGCTCGTAATGCGGCACCTGTGACTTTTAATATGTGGACTACTTATAAATTTGCGGGCAACTGGAAGGTTGGTGGTGGCTTTGAGTCTAAAGCAGAGCGCTACGCATACCAGCCAGGACAAGTCAATGCCAGTGCTAATTTTATAAATGGTAAATTTAAGCCAAATACAGCACCAGGTTATACCCGTTGGGACGCCATGTTGGCGTATGAAGCACAGAAGTGGGCAGTGCGTTTGAATGTTAAAAATATTTTTGACAAAGTGTATTATGACTCTCTATACGACAACGGCGGCTTTACCATCCCAGGAAATCGTCGACAAGCCATTGTGACTACCGAGTTTAAATTTTAACTTGCCAAGATTTTTAGAATAGGGTTTTAGGATATACATGCTGTTGCGCGTACCCCAAGTATTAAATGCTGATGAACTTGCAAAGTTGCAAGCGCTCATGGCTAAGGCCGAATGGACGGATGGCAAAGTCACTGCGGGTACGCAATCAGCAAAAGTGAAGCGCAATATTCAGTTGCCTGAAACCTCAGCAGAGGCAGAAGTAGCGCGTGAAATTGTACTTAGAGCGTTAAGTCGTCATGCGCTGTTCTTTTCTGCAGCCTTACCCAAAAAAATCTACCCGCCACTGTTCAACCAATACCGAGTAGGCATGGATTTTGGTGCGCATATTGATAACGCGGTGCGTACACATGCTTTAACTGGCTTGCATGTGCGTACCGACATTTCTTGCACTTTTTTTATAGAAGACCC